>DAOVAN010000092.1 GCA_030671005.1 Caldifarciminota bacterium | reverse complement strand
TTTTGTGGCTTTTCTTGGTCTTTTTTGGTTTCGCTTTCTTGTTCCTTGCTTTCTTTTTCTGCGTCTTTCTTGTTCTCGTTTTCAATCATGGTGAATTATATCAAGGTACGAACGGCTGTCAATATCAGATATCGTACTCATTGTACAGTATCGTAAAACGTTTAACGGTTACGAAACCCGTATCGTTAGGCGTTTAACGGTTACGTTATCAATACGTTAGATGTTGCCTTCTTATATGTGTTTGTTCTTTGGCCAACGCTAGAAGTTGTCAGCTGCCCACCTCGCACTCCGGGCGATCACTGTGTCATGGTGTTTTGTTAGTTTTCGGAGTAACGGCAGTGTCTTTGGATCGCGGATATTACCCAATGCAACTATTGCGTTTCTCTGAATGGATTTGAAGTTGATCCACCGGGCGGTCATTTGGTTATTGGCGTATTTTTTACGGTATTCGTCCTCTTGCATCGTCAATATCTCTACCAATGGTACTGAAGGACCCACAAAACCGAGGTCGGTTCTTGGTAGAGAACGCTCAACATGGCTGTTGGCCGGACAGACATCCTGGCATAACGAGCAGCCATAGAGACGGTTACCCCAGACCCGGGCTATTTCCTCAGGCAGGACACCGTACCAATTGGTGAGTGCTTGCATACATTTTCTGCGGTCAATGACGTAGGGCTCGATGATAGCGCGGGTCGGGCATTCATCAATGCATTTAACACAATCTCCACAATCAACGCTTGTTGGAGCATCTGCTTCAATATCGATATCGGTGACTATCTCGCCGAGCACGATCCATGAGCCGAATTGTTGGTGTATGATGATACTATGTTTGCCGTAGTAACCAATACCACTACGCTCGGCAATTGGTTTTTCCGCAATAGCACCATTTGAATATACAACACATTCTGCGGAATATTTATCATTCAAAACCCCGGCGACCTTTCCTAGGCGTATTTTTAGGTCTCGGTAGTGATTACGCCAGGTATATCGAGCGACCAGACCGTGCGGATTGCCTGGAGTTCCTGTGTTTGTTTCTTCGTCAGTCAGGTAGCACTGACAAGCGGCGATGATCGATTTTGCCTTCGGGAGAACTGTCCGGACATTACAGAAATCGGTAATATCGCGGCGGTGCCAGGTTTCACTGTTGAGATACAATCCAGCATCCCTCTGTTTTGTGATGCGTACCGCGGCACCACGAAACGGTTGTGCCGTGGTGATTTTGATATCATCGATGCCGAATTCTTCACCGATGTTTTTTATTTGGTGAGCATCAATCACAAAATGGGGTTGTCAATCTACTTCAGTAGAATTCCCAACGGGAAGAAAACAAGGTAACCAACAACGAGAAGAATCGGGGCTATTACGATGTCGCCCGTTGCGAGCAGAATGAAGCCGATTACTATCAGAAGTAACCCGATTCCGAAAAACATGGTGTTCTTTCTGGAGAATTTGACATTTGCCAGAGAAACTTCTTTCTTTGGTGGTTTTTCCTTTTTTTTCTTTTTCGCCATCTCTTACTCCTTTGCTGATCCGTATCTCAGCAGTAACCTGGGAATCTGCACCAAAGTATGCTGCGGATAAATGACTTGGGCTCAGCTTTTTGAAATATCGACAAGCTTGACAAATTCCCCGTCCTTCACCTGATAAATGCTGAAAATCTCAGTGCCGTGCAAGGATTGTTCAATCAGACGTGAGAGGTTTGCGCGCTCGTAATTTCTAATGGTGCGCAACTGCCAGAGCGTGGAATAGAACCGCGCATTGAATTCGCTCACCGTGAGTCCCGCGTCTTTGAGTTGCTTCATGATCTCTTCATCGATTGCCGAAGGTGTAGCAAACATTGAACCTTCTACGTACTTCTCACCCAGACGCGGCACCCGTTCACTATTGAAGGAGTCAGTGCCCAAAAGAACAACAGTCTCGAGTCCGTAATAAGCAACTTGAGGCGCCACATTGATAATCATGTCCGTATCCATAGCGAGGAACAGTGCTTCCGGTTCTCTATCCTTGATCGCCTCCAATTCCTTTTTCAGGGTTATTGAATCCGCTTGAAAGGTAACCATGGCGACAACCTCGCGGTTGTTCCTTATTACCTCCTGAGCAAAAGCCTCAGCGATGTTGCGGTGACGATCATCATCGGGTAAGAGGACCGCAAACTTGTTAATTCCATTATCATAAGCGCTGTACTGGGCGATAACCCGTGCTTGTTCTTCACTGGTTTGGCCCCGCGTGAATACCAGCGGTATCGATTCAAATCTGGCTTCGGTGCTCATGGGTAAGATAAGGGGAATAGTCTTACCGAAGGTGTAACCACAGACACCAAATGCTTCAAATGAGCTGATCGGCGCGATGAGGAAATCGACACTCAGTTCTTCAATTAACCGTGCCGCGGCCAACGTGGCCTCGATCGGGTCAGACTTGGTATCGATCACATGTAGCGAGAATGGCAAGAGTCTATTTCGTTCAAATGTTCTAACGACTTTCAACAAACTCTGTCCGATGTTTGAAAATTTACCAGTGAGGGGTAATAGCACACCCGCTCTTCCGGTTGCCTCTCCAAGGCTTATGAATCTCTTGTATTCCTCTGCCTCATACAGATACCTGGTGTTGGGGAAACGACGCATGAGCAGATTGAAATCCCTCTCTGCTTCTTCTTCCTTGCCCTCCTGAGCCTCGAGCCTGGCAAGATGGTACAGAAAGTGTTCGTCGATCTCTTTGGCCATGAACGTTCTGTGGAGTTTCTCGAGTTCGGCTATTGAGAGCTCGGGTAGCATGTCGAGGATGCGCTCAAATGCCTTCTGTACTCCTGTGGAGTCCTGGCTTTGTACGTAGTACTTGGTCAAGTAGTAGGTTGCGTTATAGTCTTGAGCCATGTTGAAATAAGATTCACCTACGAGCGACATGGCATTTAGATAATACTTGGAGTTTGGGAATTCCTTTGTGTGCCTCTCGCCGTATGAGACGGCATTCTTGAATCGGGCCAGTTTGTACTGGCAGAATGCACCGAGATAGAGGGCATGTTCATATGGTTCGGTCGTTTTATAATCGTTGACGATTTCCTCGAAGGCAATCAGCGCGTTGCCGTAATCCTTACGCTTGAAATAATCATTGCCCCTTTCGAAAATGACTGCTGCCTCTTCCGCGGCCCTCTCGTAATCTGCATCAGTGGGTGCTTTGGGCCTTAGCGACGCACAGTCTAATAGCAGAATAATGATGAGGAGAGAGAATATGGGATACTTCATTTTTTTAATATTAGTCAAAAAAGGTATGATGTCAACGGGCAGGAGCCGTGTCATCCTCGTTCCATATTGCGTATTCATGAGAGTACGTTAGTCGTTTTTCGTAGTTCGTATTCGTAGAGTACCCCGTTGTTCGTGTTGAGTATACGAATACGATTAACGAGTAACGAATACGAGATTATTCCCGCTTGATTTTTCCCTAAATAGTACTAATATTATGCTGTGCAGAGTCGTCAGAGCAATAAAAACGGGTATTCTCGGGTACGGGTTGCGCCGTTTCTGATTCATACCGGGTTGTTTATCCTGATTTGTGCGTGTTGTGCGCGGTACGTGAAATACATACCTGATCCGGAAAAAGACATCGATCGTTGGATCATGAATTTTGAGCAGCAGAAATCATTCAGCTATGAATACGAGATGAGAGTGATGTCGGTCCGGGTGGAGGCGGCTGGCGATTGTATGATCGGCAAGGGAGAAAAACTCGCGGGTCAGTGGAAGAGTAATGGAGACGTGCGCGATTTTGAGTATATTGGACTGGGTGATATTGAGTATTCACGAAAAGACGGTGCGTGGGAGAAGGCGTCTCGAGGAGAACAATCAGATGTCTTTACTCAGATCAAGCGTATCTTGACTTTTGGTAAGTTTGAATACAAAGATTTTGAGGATGGTTTCTGGTACCAATTCAAGGCAAATGTGCCATTTCTTGCTCCAGACCGGCGCAAGGAGATGATTGGAATGATAAAGATTTCACCTGATAATTACCTGCCAGAGTTTATCTGGGCCGGGCTGCCTGATTCATCTTCCTATTGGACAGGACGTATGTTCAAGTACAATGCAGATAAGGACATTAAATCCCCGGGCAGGGAGTACAGCGATTACCTTGCCATTCTGACCGAACCCTCAGAATATGATGATTACCGTGCGTTGCGAACCAGGTTGGACATGATAGATATTGATTACCGTATAAAGAAAGCGGATGGAGGTATACTACTGAGCGTACCCATTCATCATAAGCTCGAAGATATCAAATCCATGCTGAAACCCGGCGGGTTAGTCATATATGGCGTGGTAGGAAAGGGCGGCGCGGCGAAAAGAATAGGCTATGTGAAGAATAATATGTATGCGCCTGTCTATTTGACTGATGTTGTGCTGACCGAGCGTGACATCCGGGATGCCGAGATTAGATTCGATCAACGCTCGACACCATACATTTCTCTGAAACTTCGTGAGAGACGAAAAATGCCGCAGGTTGTTGCCTTCCAGATCGATAGTGTGTTAGTCACAACTACCACCCTTGACACGCTAAAAACGATGGATAGAATAAAGCTGTATCCTGAGATGCAATACCTAGACGTGGAAATCCTACGAGCACATATTGTCCAGCCGTTGAGCGCCTTTGAATTGAGGCCTACAGGCGGAGAGCTTCGTTGATTTATATTATACTCACCTTATATACCTTGTTGTTGGTGACCCTATTTTTTTACTCGCTGCACGCATTTCTACTGATATTCTATTACTACAAGTTTAGGAAATTATGTGGAAGGAAGATAAAGAGATTAATCAAGTATCCTAGAGTCACGGTACAGCTGCCGATATATAACGAAAAATATGTGATTCATAGGCTCCTGAAGAGTGTCGTGGAGCTGGATTACCCGAAGAGCCGCCTCGAAATCCAGGTGCTCGATGATTCAAGTGACGAAACGACTGATATCGTGGCGCGCTTGGTTAAAGAATATCGCCGGCAAAAATTCGATATCCACCATGTCCAGCGGGGTTCGCGCACCGGCTATAAGGCGGGGGCGCTGCAATACGGTTTGGAGAGAGCCAAAGGTGAATATATCGCGATATTCGATGCTGATTTCGTACCTGCCCCCAATTTTCTGAAGGAGTTGCTAACCGACTTCGATGCGCCGGAGGTTGCCGGCGTGCAGGCGCGCTGGGCACACCTGAACCGTGACGATTCGCTCTTGACTAAGGCGCAGGCGATCGGTCTTGATAATCATTTTGCCATGGAACAACGATTGCGCTTTCATGCTGGTTTCTTCATAAACTTTAATGGTACGTGTGGCATTTGGCGTAAGGAAGCGATAGTTGATGCCGACGGCTGGCACAGTGATACCCTAGCTGAGGACCTTGACTTGTCCTACCGTGTTCAGCTGCGCGGCTGGAAGATAATCTTCCGTGAAGATTTCTCGGTTCTCGGTGAGCTGCCCGATAGTGCCCAGAGCTATAAGATTCAGCAGAACCGTTGGGCAAAAGGAACGATTCAGGTTGCGCGTAAACTGCTTTCTCAGGTTTTTAGAACAAGGGTAAGCAGAGTCGCTAAATACGAAGCATTCGTACACCTCACGTGCCACGTCAATTTCCTGGCCATGTTGGGTTTGGCATTGTTCTCACCGGTTATCGTTTATTTCAAGATCGAAAACCTGGTTTCGAATTGGTATTTCATCTTTGCTTCGTTTTTCACCATCGGCGCTCTTGGATATCCCTATCTTTATTTCTTATCGCAGCGTGAGTTGTACCCTGACTACCGGCGTAGGATACCTTTTATCGTTGGTGTCATCGCCTATAGTATGGGTCTTTCGGTTTCTAATTCTCAGGCGATTATCGAAGGTTGGCTTAATCGGAAGAACGTATTCCGGCGGACCCCTAAGTCGGGCGGTGAAACAAAGGGGTACCGGATTGAATCGAAATCAATCATTCCCTATATCGAAATATTGCTGGGCATATACATATTTGCCGCCCTTGTTTATGTGATCGTCAATGTGCAGTTGATTCTTGTTCCGTTTCTTCTATTTTATAGCTTCGGGTTTCTCAGCTTGGGCTTCTTATCAATCAAGGATAAGATGTTCGCGCTGGGACCGCAGGAGGTATTATGCTCAAAGGAGAGCTCTTAGAGATTTTGGTCTGCCCTAAATGCAAGGGCGAACTCGAATATGATAAAAAAAATGAGGAACTGATATGCCACAAATGCAAACTGGCGTATCAAATAAAAGATGACATACCAGTAATGTTAATCGAAGAAGCGAGGAAATTGGATGCTTAGTTATATCTTGTTCATCATGATCGTTGGTAACACAACAGTTAAAGAGTTAGGGACTACAGGGATTGAGATCAACTTCTCGGCTGAAGAGGCTAGCGCCGAGAGCTACTCATTTCCTGAGGCAGTATGGCTCAATAAACAAGGCGAGCCTAATACGCCATCACTCTTATACAAAATCGGCATTCCT
>DAOVAN010000155.1 GCA_030671005.1 Caldifarciminota bacterium | reverse complement strand
TTGATGGAAACAATACTACATGTACCATGGGCGATATTCGCAAACGGACCACAATGTATGAATGCTGGTGTCTGATCTATCGTTTGAACAATGTTGGGCATCAAAGCATGAGTCAGGAGCGCAGCCATGGCACCATGCATCTCAAAATCTTTGGCAAATACAGGATCCCTCTCCATATTTGACGCAACCAGGATATTGCCTAATCTCTCTTTCAATTCAGCATTTGAATTAGATAATGCAAGGATCGCCATAACCTCGCTCGCCGTCGTTATGATAAAACTGTCTTCGCGTGCCGGACCATTGGCTCTACCACCAAGACCGATAACGGTTCTACGCAGACTCCGGTCGTTCATATCCATCGCTCTGGTGAAATAGATCTCCCGTTCATCAACATCCAGCTGATTGCCGAAATGTATGTGATTGTCGAGTACCGCGGCCAAAAGGTTATGTGCAGCACCGACAGCATGAATGTCACCGGTGAAATGGAGGTTTATCTCTTCCATTGGCAAAACCTGTGCATACCCTCCACCCGTAGCACCGCCCTTGATCCCAAAAACTGGACCAAGGGATGGTTCGCGTAAAGCAACGATTGACGATTTGCCAATTTTGTTCAACCCCATACTCAAACCGATCGCAACCGTGGTTTTTCCTTCACCATATGCAGTTGGAGTCATTGCCGTGACTAATATGAGCTTCCCCAGAGGATTACTCTCCAGTTTACTAAAGACATCCAAGCATATCTTTGCTTTATACTTGCCAAAGGGAAAGACACAATCTTCGTGAATGTTGAATTTCGAAGTCAATTCTCCAACTGGCATCAATTTAGCTTCCTGGGCGATCTCAATGTCGCTCTTCATATAACACTTCCTCTCATGAATGTGCTAACCAAGCATTTTGCAACATGTCCTATTCAGACAAGTATAACTCATTTACATACCATGTCAATTCATCTTCCAGAGAACTCTAAGGTTTCTGATTACATTCAGAAACCTTGCAATTGCATCAAAATATATGTAGAATGATGTATGTTATACAAGGACGCGGGTGTTGATATTGATTCTCTGAATCTCATCAGAAAAAGCATCGGCAAACATGTAACCAAGACGTTTAGCCGGCGTGCGCGCTCAGAATTCGGCCTCTTCGGCGGTATATACTCGATCAATTCTGATTTCCTGATAAGCAGCTGTGACAGTGTGGGAACGAAAATCCTAATAGCATGCGCTTCTGGCATTCACAACACAGTAGGTGCTGATCTCATTAACCACTGTGTGAATGATATCCTGACAACCGGAGCCCTCCCTTTATTCTTCCTGGACTATATCGGCTTCTCAAAAGTCAACAGAAAAACTCTCGTAGATGTTGTTAGTGGCCTGGCAAAAGCATGTAACAAAGAAAAGATGGTGCTGGCGGGCGGGGAAACTGCTCAGCTTACCCGGTTTTATCCAGACGGAATTTATGATCTAGTTGGCTTCATCGTTGGAAGAGTCAGCAAAAAGAATTACATCGATCCAACCACCCGGATCAAATCCGGTCACATTGTTTTGGGGTTGAAGTCATCGGGATTACACACAAATGGCTATTCTCTAGCGCGCCGCGTGTTACTGAGAAAATATAGATTAGCTTCCTACATTCCTGAATTGAAGTGCACCTTAGCCAAGGAACTGCTGAAGGTGCACCGCTCGTATCGCAAAGAGCTCGAACCCAGACTGAAATATGTAAAAGGACTCGCCCACATAACCGGCGGCGGATTCTATGACAACATAAAGCGTATTCTTCCAAAGGGACTCTCGGTTGTCATAAGAAAAAAAACGTGGAAACCGTCACCGATTTTCCAGTTGATCAAAAACCTAGGCAATGTACCAGAAGAAGAGATGTATCGTGTTTTCAATATGGGAATTGGCATGTGTGTGATTATCGATAAGAAACACCTACGTTTTTTCAAAACCATAAAACCAGTACTAATTGGCGAGATCGTCAAAGACAGTTTTGGTGTAAAAGTAGAGTAGGCTAATCGAAGGTGTACAGGGATGCGCTCAACAGTAATTTGGTTGGGCGTTTTTCTTTAATCTTTCAAAGAATATTTTACAGAACCCCTCACGATGACATTTGTCACCCGGCCTTTTATCTCCTTCCCCAGAAACGGGGTGTTCTTGGAGCCGGATCTTATTTCATCTTCGGTGACCGTCCACTTCTTACCGGGGGCGATTAGTGTAATATTGACGGCTGTCCCAGGACTGATACTCCCCGTCTTTTCCTGGATTATTTCTGCCGGGTTGACCGTCAATTTGCTGATCACATCAAGCCATGACATTTTTTGTTTGTCTATGAGTTCCATCACTATCATGGAAATTGCCGTCTCGAAACCGATCATGCCGTATGGTGCACTGGCAAACTCCAATTCTTTTTCTGCCTGGCAATGCGGTGCATGGTCGGTTGCGATGCAGTCAATCGTGCCGTCTTTCAAACCCTGGATGATTGCCTGACGGTCTTCCTCACTCCGGATTGGAGGATTCACTTTGTAATTCGCATCGAACGATTCGAGCACGTCGTCATTGAAGAAGAAATAGTGGGGGCATGTTTCACAAGTCACCCGCACGCCCTGTTTCTTCGCTTTCCTGATCAACTCCACTGCACCCTTTGTTGAAATATGACAGAGATGCAGACGTGCACCAGTGAACTTCGCAAGCATCAGGTCACGCGCTACGGTGACTTCCTCGGCGATCGCTGGAGAGCCCTTCAATCCCAGTCGTGTCGAAACAACGCCTTCGTTCATCAGTCCATACTGGGCAAGACTATTGTCTATCGGATGTTCGAATATCGGAACATCAAAAACCTTTGAATACTCCAGGGCATGCCGGAACACATTGTTGTCGGAAACTGAATCCCCATCATCGCTAAAGCCCTTGGCGCCAGCATTCAGCAGCTCACCGAATTCGCTGAGCTCTTTACCGAATCGTCCCTTAGTTATCGTCCCGATCGGAAACACTTTGCAGAGACCGACTCGGGCGGCTTCTTTATATATGTAGTTGACAATGCCTTCATTATCTATTGGTGGTTCTGTATTAGGCATACAACAGATACTCGTGAAGCCACCGGCTACTGCGGATTGGCTACCTGACTCAATTGTCTCCTCATCCGGTCGCCCGGGATCGCGCAGATGGCAATGGAGATCGATCAAACCAGGCGTCGCAATCATCCCTTTAGCATTTATCGCCCGTGCTTTCCTATCCCTGATCTCTTTTCCAATCTTGGCGACCTTGCCATCCCTGATCAGAATGTCACGCTCGGCATCGAGTTTTGACGCTGGATCGATGACCCTTGTCTTCTTGATGAGAATACTACTCAATCTTACCCCCGGCGTGCATGAATAGCACAGCCATCCTGAGTGCTACTCCGTTCTTGACCTGTTTGAGAATAAGAGATCTGTCGCTATCCGCAACATCAGGATCGATTTCCACTCCTCGATTAGTCGGTCCAGGATGCATGACTACACTCTTCCGTTTCATTCGCTTGACCCTATCCCTAGTCAAACCGTAAATCGTCCGATATTCCCTCACTGAAGGAAACAAACCCGATTGTTGCCGTTCCAACTGAATTCTAAGTGCCATGACGACGTCGAATTCCTGGATTACTTCATCCAGGTTGTAGAACACCTCAG
>DAOVAN010000032.1 GCA_030671005.1 Caldifarciminota bacterium | reverse complement strand
TAAACCCTTCTTCTCTAATGCCTTCGTAATCCCCGAAGTCAACGCCGTCTTACCATGATCCACATGACCAATCGTCCCAATGTTAACATGCGGCTTCGTCCGCTCAAACTTTTGCTTCGCCATATCAAGCCTCCTTAACCTGTATCATTGAACCCATGTCCCGTTCTATGACAAAGCCTGGAGTGGGAGTTGAACCCACGACCTCGTCCTTACCAAGGACGTGCTCTGCCGACTGAGCTATCCAGGCATATAAACCTGGTGCGGGTTGCTCCTCCATCTGAGCCACATGGGCACTCAAATTTATACAGACTATTATTATATAAATAAAACCTATTTTGTCAATGGGGCATAGTGTAAACTATCCTTATTTTCTGATACAAATGATTGTGCTGCCAGGAGTACAGGAGGTTAACCGTGATTTTGTTGAAGGGAAGTAGTTTCATTGACCTGCTGGAAAAAGTCCGTATTTAGAGGATTTTTTGCAGAATCGAAAATATGCTCTATTTCTAGAGATTTACTTTCTTTAATGCTCTCCGAATATCTTCATCGATTGGCGTGATGTCCTCGAGGATCGTGTATCGCTCGGGCCTGATTTTCGTTGCGTTAAGCACCGCTTCAGTGAAATCATCTCGACTGAGGTTAAGATAACTCAGCTTGCATGGGAAACCGATCTTCTCATAGAATTTCTTCACCGCTTCCAGATACCAATTTTTTTGTAAGACCATGGTGAATAATGCGGCAATCCCTACCTGTTCGCCATGTAGGCCCCTGCTTGGTGGAAAGTGGTGATCGATTGAATGACTGATCTTGTGTTCACTACCGCTAGCCGGTCGTGATGTACCGAAGATGCACATTGCAAAACCGCTCTTGATGAGTCCTTGTGTTAGATTCTGAAGAAACGCCGCGCTGCTCATGTCGTATTGTTGTGATTCCAAGAGCCTCCTTGCACCGACCTCGGCTAGATCGAGTGCGTTCGTGTCGATCTTTTCAGATTTTCTTTCATGGCCGAGTCGGACGTCGAAGACCGCGGAGAGATTAGACAATAGGTCACCGACCCCAGCCTTCAGGTGGCGCGCCGGTGCTTGTCTTACTACATCTATGTCGACAATTACTCCGTATGGGGGTCTAGTGATATGACTGATTGGAATGTTGTTAGAGTCTTTTATCACTGAGACCGGCGAGGCGAGCCCGTCATTGGAGACAGTGGTGGGGATACTGATGAACCTCGTATTGTTTTTGGCGGCGGCAAGCTTCGCAACATCTAATACCTTTCCTCCACCAAAACCGATTACCAGGTCGGGGGCATTCCTTCTTATTACTTCTCTGACACTGACAATGGTTCCATCATCGCTGTTCTGGACCAGGTGATTAGAGACCCCGATATTTTGCTTCTGTAGGATGAGCTCTATGTCATGGCCGCCAATGCGCAGCGTTGTATCATCGCATAGGAGTAATACTTCCTTACAGGCCACATTGTGGTTTTTGAATATTCCATTCAGATTTTTGATCTTCTTTGTTCCTATCTCAATAAATTGTGGTAGTGTAGTTTGTGTTTTACCTTGCATCTGCTAAGATTACAGAAATTCAACTGTTAGTCAATAGAATGATTTACTACGATGAGACTACATTTTTTTTCGGTTGACTTTTTTCCAATTTCAACTATATAATAACCTATGAAAATTGAAAAGCTATACTCACGGTATGCGTCGATAATGCCCGATTTCGCTCTTTTCATGCAGTATATAAAGAAACCGCTCATCCCGTCACTGCGTATAAACACACTCAAGGCGAAAAGGGAAAAGATACTGTCGTTGCTTAATGATTTGAGCCTGCGACAATTGCCGTTTTATCGTGATGGATTCTGTTTGGAGGGTAAGTATCGCCTGGGAAATCATATGACGCATAACCTGGGCTTGATTTATGTCCAGGAAGTAGCCTCGATGCTGCCGGTGATCCTACTCGATCCGCAGCCAGGAGAAGTGGTAATGGATCTGTGCGCAGCACCTGGTTCAAAGACGACCCAGATCGCACAGATGATGGATAATAAGGGTTTGCTCGTGGCTAATGATGTCAACCGTAAGCGTATGAGGGGATTGATTCACAACATCAAGCGATGCGGATTGATGAATGAGGTTGTGATAAGTATAAGCGGCCAAAAGGCGCACCGGGTGTTCTCCGATTATTTCGACCGCGTGTTGATCGACGCACCCTGCAGTGCCGAAGGTACAATCAGGAAATCGAAGGCAGTGTTGTCCCATTGGGGCCACAAAAATATTGAGCGTATGTCGAGACTCCAGATTGGTCTTGTCATGTCTGGGTTCAGGGCACTGCGCCCCGGTGGTACCATGGTTTACTCAACGTGCACAATTGCGCCTGAAGAGAATGAGATGGTGCTTTCATATTTATTGGAGAAGTTCACGGAAGCAGAGTTGCTTCCGATTGAAATTGAAAAATTGAAAACCCGTCCCGGCATAACACACTGGCAGGGCGTAAGTTTTGATGAGAGGGTCAAGAATTGTGCCCGCATATTACCTCAGGACAATGATACTGCGCCGTTTTTCATCGCAAGAATTACCAAGAGAGGCGTCTATAGAGGCCGCATGAAATATCTGGGAAAGATTGAGTTCGACGGCTCGGTTGTAGCCAGTTTTGTCGAGAGATTTGGTGTGGGTCAAGAGCAATTCAGGCCCTACGCCATCTTCAAGCAACGAGACACTAGTTTTATCTCGACCCCGGAGGCCTTTTCCTTCTGGGACGTGAAGTCGACGCGTAAGGGGTTAGAATTTGGGAAAGTCTATCACCGCGAGATAAAACCGGACAATGATCTGGTTCAACTCTGTGCATTGAACGCAACAAAGAATGTCGTCGACATGGAGGAGTGGCAGACGAAAAAATTCCTCAAGGGCGAGCTGGTAAAGGTCGGCAGCGTGCCCGGTGTCGAGAAGGGATTTGTCATTGTGCGCTACAAGAATCTACCGATAGCAATCGGAAGGTATAACGGTAGTGAGATAAAATCAGCAGTAAAACGTGAGCGCAGGGTTCCGTAGCATCTAACCCCAATTGCACAAATAATTGACTATTAAAGATATATTGCTATACTAGACAACTATGGTTGACCTGACAAAAATCAGAAACATTGGTCTCGCAGCGCATATCGATGCGGGAAAGACGACGACCACGGAGCGTATTCTATTCTATTCGGGAAGGATTCGCAAGATGGGCGAGGTCGATGAAGGTTCAGCGACCATGGATTGGATGGCGCAGGAGCGTGAACGTGGTATTACGATTACCTCGGCGGCAACGATATCCTATTGGAAGGATCACCGCCTAAATATCATTGACACGCCTGGCCATGTTGATTTTACAGTCGAGGTCGAACGTTCCATGAAGGTGCTTGACGGATTGATCGCAATCTTCTGTGCGGTTGGAGGTGTTCAACCACAGACCGAGACCGTCTGGCGTCAAGCTGACAAGTACCGTGTACCACGTATCGCTTTTGTCAACAAGATGGATCGTGTTGGTGCCGATTTCTTCCGGGTTATCCATCAGATGAAGACGAAGTTATCCATGAGGCCATTGATACTACAAATACCGATTGCTGATGAGGATAGATTCTATGGCTTGGTTGATATCGTAAACGAGAAAGCAGTATACTGGGAAGAGGAGACGCTCGGCACCAGATTCCGGGAAGAGGAGATACCAGAAGAGTATAGGGCATTGACCGAGCAGTATCGCACCGAAATGTTAGAGACCCTGGCTGAACATGACGAAGATATTTTCGAGAGTTATTTCGGTGAGATCTCGGTGCCGGTCAGCAAGATTAAGTCGGTGATCAGGAGGGGAGTACGGAAGCTCCACTTCTTCCCGGTCTTTTGCGGTGCGGCTTTGAGGAATATGGGTGTGCAGAAGCTCCTCGATGCAGTGTTAGACTACCTTCCATCACCGATAGACGTGCCGCCCATCAGGGGAATGAACCCCGCGACCCTGCAGGAAGAAACCAGGGAACCCTCGGTGGACGCGCCTTTTTCAGCATTCCTGTTCAAGGCTCAGACCGATCCACACCTTGGTTTAATATACTACATTCGTGTTTACTCGGGGAAAATAGAGGGTGGTGATAAGGTACTCGTCTATCCGCCGGACAGAGTCGATCGCATTGGCAGGCTGTTGCTCATGCATGCCAATAAGAGGGAGGAGGCTAAGAGCCTGACGGTTGGAGAGATCGGGGTGGTCATTGGACTGCGTGAATCCAAAACAGGGTATACAATTTGCTCAAGAAAACATCCGATTTCCTTTGAATCAATGAAATTCCCGGAACCGGTGATATTCGTCAGTCTCGAACCCAGGACCAAGATGGATGATGCCAAACTGGATGATACGTTGAAATATCTCCAGATCGAGGACCCGACATTTAAAGTAAGGGTGGATGAGGAGACTGCCCAGCGCATAGTCTCCGGCATGGGTGAATTACACCTTGAGATCATTGTGGATCGCTTGAGGCGCGAATTCGGGGTTGAGTGTCACGTCAGCAAACCACAGGTTTCGTATCGTGAGACAATTACCGAGTCGGTTACCACCAAAGCCAGGTTCATAAAGCAGACCGGAGGACGAGGCCATTATGGTGTTGTGAAACTCAAGGTTGAACCCGCACAGCGGGGTAGAGGAATAATCATAACCAACAAACTGAAAGAGGGTGTGATCCCGCGGCAATTTGTGCCGGCAATCGAAAAGGGCATAAAAGAACAAGCCGAGGTCGGTGTATACTATGGCTATCCTATTATCGATATCACGGTGACAATACTGGATGGCCAGCATCATCCCACCGACTCATCGGATTTGGACTTCAAGATAGCTGCCCAGATAGCACTGCGCGATGCATTTGCCAAAGGAAAACCAATATTATTGGAGCCGATCATGTCGCTGGAGATAATAGTACCCCAGGGATATCTCGGTGATGTGATTAATGACATAAATGCACGTAAGGGTAGAATCCAGAACATTGAAACCAATAAGCAGGAAAAAATTATCGACGCAAGCCTGGCTCTGGCCAAGTCTTTTGGTTATGCAACCGACCTCAGGTCGATTACCCAGGGCCGCGGAATACACACAATGCAATACTCTCATTACGCACCGAAGGAAGAGAAAGAAGATAAACCATCTTAACGACAACCAACCACGATGCTAAATGCACACTGCAAAATCGTGCTAAAGGATGATACATCATGCCGACCGTTTTGTGAAAATAGGTGCATGGTATCTAAGTAGTAGGCGGGGGTTTCATGAAAAAGGAATGCATTTTTGTTGATGCGTTTACAGACACGCCATACGCTGGCAATCAACTCGCAGTTTTTCCTGATGGAAGCGGCCTAACCACCGGACAGATGCAAAGACTGGCGCAGGAGATAAACTACTCAGAGACGACGTTCGTGTTCGAAACAGACAAGTCTGAGGCAGATTTCAAAATCAGAATATTCACACCCGGCCAGGAGCTTCCTTTTGCTGGACACCCCACGCTGGGCACGGCTTATTCGATCATGGAACGATTCGATATCTGGGTTGAGAAAAAAGATATCCTTAAGCTGGAAACAAAAGTTGGGGTCATTCCACTGGAAAAGAAAAAAGGCGTCATATGGATGACGCAAAACGAACCCGTTTTTTTCGGAGAACACTCTGACAAGAAGCAAATCGCAGATCTGTTTGGTCTGTTGCCTGATGATATCGCGGATGATATGCCGGTGGAAGAGGTTTCAACCGGCAACCGGATGTTGATTGTGCCCATAAAGACACTCCGTGCCGTACAGTGTGCTCAATGTAATGTGAGTAACATGAAGGAGTTTTTCGGTAGTAGAATAGTTGGGCCGTACATATTCTCGCTGGAGACCACGAACCCTGATACAGAGGTCCATGCGCGGTTTTTTGCTCCTCATCTCGGCATCCTGGAGGATCCTGCCACCGGTTCGGCGGCTGGTCCCTTGACCGGCTACCTGCTCAAGCATAGAGTCTTTGGCGACGAGTTTGAGATCGCAAACGAGCAGGGTGTGGAGATGGGGCGTCCTTCAAAGATCCTCATGCGCGGCACGGTGAAAGACGATAAGTATCATATCCAGATTGGCGGGAACTGCGCGTACGTGGGGAAAGCTGAATTCGAGATCTAATGTCCTCGCAGGAGCTCGTCCAAATCCTAAATACTAATATCTAAATTCTAAACAATTTCAAAGCACGAAATCCGAATGACCAAAATCGAGTTTAGTATTTTGGGTTTTGAATTTTGATATTAGTGCTTTGGTATTGTTTACTCCGTTAGATAAAACTATCTGTTGGTCCCCCTCTTAGTTCATAATTCTTATCAAATTTCAATAGACAAACAAATATATAGTGAAATATCTAACGGGGTTCGGATTTCGTGCTTAGGATTTCGAGTTTGATATTTAACGCAGATCTTTAGTTCTGTAGTATTTCTTTAGTGAATGGTTTACCAGACGCCAGTCTTGAGGTATTCATCGATTGACCGGGCGGCAACCCGTGCGTCACCCATTGCGAGAATAACCGTTGCACCGCCACGTACAACATCACCACCAGCCCAGCAGCCCTTCTTTGATGTCTTACCGGTTTTTTCGTCGGCCTCGATGTTTCCCCACTTACCGATCTTAAGGTCGGGCGTGGTTTGTGGGATGAGGGGGTTCGGGCTCTGGCCGATGGCACATACTGCGGTGTCTACAGCCGTGATGTAGTTCGAACCCTCAATGGGTACAGGCCTTCGTCTTCCCGAGGCATCGGGTTCGCCGAGTTTCATTCTCAGGCATTCCATTTCTTTCACCCAGCTGTACTCATCACCGACATACTTGACGGGCAGGGTCAGGAACTCAAAGATGATGCCCTCTTCTTCTCCGTGGTGGATCTCTTCGTCCCGGGCAGGCATCTCTTTTCGTGAACGGCGATAGACGATTCTGACCTCATCTGCCCCCAGACGTAGCGCAGTGCGTGCGCAGTCCATTGCAACATTGCCACCACCGATTACGGCGACGCGTTTGCCACGCACGATAGGAGTGTCGTATTCAGGAAAGAGATATGCTTTCATCAAGTTGGCCCGGGTTAGATACTCGTTGGCAGAATAGATGCCGTTGAGATTTTCTCCCGGGATGTTCATGAACCAGGGTAGACCAGCGCCAGTTCCGATATAGACGGCATCAAAATCTTTCAGGAGTTGGTCAATAGTTGCTGTTTTACCGACGACGAAGTCTAATTTTAACTCAACACCACACCTGATCAAGTAATCCACTTCGCGGTAGATTGTGCTTTTGGGTAAACGGAATTCTGGAATACCATAGACCAGAACGCCGCCTGGTTTGTGTAGTGCTTCAAAGATTGTTACTGCATGGCCCACTCTACTGAGATCACCCGCTACGGTGAGACCGCCCGGGCCAGCACCGATTACCGCGGTTCTCTTACCAGTCGATTTGGGTAACTCTGGAATTGGTGATTCACCTTGAGTTGCTTCCCAGTCTGCCGCAAAACGTTCGAGTCGGCCAACTGCGACCGGTTCGAACTTCTTTGTAAGAACACAGAGTTTCTCGCACTGATCTTCCTGCGGGCAGACCCTGCCGCACACTGCGGGCAAGACATTCTTTTCCTTGAGGCACTTTATCGAACCAGCAAAGTCACCTTCTGCGATGAATTTTATGAAGCCCGGGATATCGATTTCGACCGGGCAGCCCGGTATGCAAGTAGGCTTTTTACATTGCAAACAGCGTTTGGCTTCAGTGATTGCTTCCTCGGGACTGTAGCCAAAAGGAACTTCCTTGAAACTCTTTACCCGCTCTTGGGGCGGACGCTCCCGCATCGGGGTTTTCTTCGGAACGATCTTACTAGCCATATTTCTCACACTCGTAAAAACTCAAAGAGTAGACCTCTTCTTTCAGATAGATCTTGCGCCGTGATAACAGGTTCTCCCAGTCGACCTGATGTCCGTCGAATTCCGGGCCGTCGACACAACCAAACTTCGTCTCACCGTTGATAATGACACGGCAGACACCGCACATGCCTGTGGCATCGACCATTATCGGGTTGAGGCCAACGATTGTTTTGATTCCATAGGGACGCGTCGTCTCCGAGCTCAAATAAGTAAGATAAGTGCAACCTTGAACATAAACCAGGTCCACAGCATTGGTACGCAGATACTCTTGGAGAAAATCATTTATGTGTCCCTGCAACCCTTGAGTGCCATCGCGGGTGATTTCGTAGAATTCATCACTGTATTTCTTTAGTTTTTCTTGCCAGTACAGCAGATACGCACTACGTGCTTCGATGGCTGTGACGACCGTATTGTCCTGTTCTTTGAAAGCACGAATTACAGGATACAAGGCACCTATTCCGTAACAACCACCAAGACACAGAATCTTCTTGCCCTTTGTCATCTCCGTTGGTTTGCCTAGGGGACCTACCAGGGTTGCGATCTCGTCGCCCGCCTTCAGTGCGGCAAACTTTCTTGTCGAAGTGCCTATTTCCATGAACATCATGCTCACACTGTTCTTATCCCAGTCAACCAGGTTCAAGGGTATGCGTTCGCCTCTTTCGTCGGCTCTCACAACGACAAACTCACCAGCTTGTGCGTTCTTGTATATGGCATCTGATTCGATGACCAAGAGATGGATATTCGGAACGATCTTTTCGCGCTTCAGGACTTTATACATTCAAGCCTCACGGGTTGACTATCGATGCGGCCCATTGATGGATGATGATATATAAGAACAGAGCCGGTGGGTATTGCGTTGGTTATCTTGACCGGCATCTCGCTTGCGAAATTCTTGCCTATGATCTTCACTTTTCTATTTTTGTTGAGTCTGTATTTCTTCGCCGTTTTTTCGTTCAACCAGACATACTGGTCATTGCGAAGGCGCGCAAAACCCTTCAGTACGGTCGAAAGGGGTCGAGATCGATAACCATAGGTATTTGCCCTGACGACTAAGTACAGTGGATATGATTTGTTGACTCTTGTCTTGGATATCATTGGTGCTTTGTGTCCTTTCCTTCTCCCAATTCTCTTTTTCTTCAAGTTTGTGCCTAAAGAATGTGCCAGCTGTGTTACTATCCAATCGTCAGATTTGGATTGACCAGGCGGTTCGGTTGCTTTACGCACTCTTTTCTTCTTTCCAGTAAAATCTGTGACGCTGCCATTTATTTCAGCAAATGTGGCTGCTGGAAGGAAGACATCGAATTCGAAGTCGGGTGCGATGTAATCCTGTACAATGACCGCTTCGTAGTTTCTTTTTAGTGCTGGCGCCGTACCTATCATGTAGAGACACCTGATGTCTTTTCTGTCGAGTAGGGTGCCATAGTCTTCATCCGTACCGTACTTTGCAATCATCAAAGAGTTGATTGTAGTGTTCAGAGGTATCTGTGTAACCGATTTTGGTGAGCGCATGTTTTGTACATTGGCTGTATTATATAGGAGATAAACCTTTCTGCCTTTTAGCGCATCCTTGACGCGCTGGATTTCTTCATTAGACACACCCGTGGTGTTGCGCCGTATCTTTTTTGTGAAGAGCATCTTCAGGAGTTCATTCTCCTTACCGGGTTGAGGCTGTAGCCAATGATTTGCAATTCTGGTTGTTTCACTTCCTAACGCATCGATCACTACGAACAAACTCTTGTTTTTGGTTTTTTTGAGGATTTCTAGGAGCAATACCGAAAAATCACTTATCATATCGGTATTCATGATGATGAATGCTGAGTTAGGTTTTATCTCGCTCAACCGGAACGGTTTTTTGGTGTTTGTGAGATTCGCCGGTGTTGCCACATTGTGACACTGTAGGTGTTCTGCCAGTGCATAGATATTGTTGATCGCCTCACTGTTTAGCTGCGAGGAAAAGAGAATGCCGGTGCGTTTCTTGTGTATGTCCAGTATACGGGCAGCGTGCTCTATTGCTTTCTCCCAATCGACCTCAATAACACGGTCATCCTTCTTAATCATCGGCCTGGTTGCTCGTTTGGGATGATTGACCAATGGTGCGATGCCAAACCGGCCGCGCACACAGATCTGGTTGTTATGCGGCGTTGAACATATAACCTTGTTGTCAGCGACGTTGAGATCGATTGAACAGCCGATACTACACAGCATACAGGTCGTCTTCACTGATTTCTCGGGCGGTTTTTCATAACGGCTGAAGCGGTCCCGCAATGCACCGGTGGGACAGACATCGACACAGGCACCGCAGAATTGGCAGCCAGCTTCGAGATGCGGTAGATCGAATGCCGTGCCGACCATGGTATCGGGTCCGCGGTGTTGGAAGTCCAGGGTATGGGCGTGTCTGATTTCCTCGCAAACACGAATGCATCGGCCACACAGTATGCAGAGATTGTAGTCGCGGTCGAAGAAGGGATCATGCCTTTCGACTTCAAAATTCCGATAGCGAAATTCGAAGGGGATAGATTTTATCTTTAATTCTTCTGTTAGATCCTGCAGTTCACAGTTGTTGTTCTGGGGACATGACTTGCAGCCAAAAGTGACGGCGGATTTCTTTATGCATTCTTGAAAATTAGCGCAGTCTGACTCGCGTTCACAGATGAGACAAGCATTCGGGTGCTCTGAGAGTATAAGCTGCAGGGTGAACTTGCGCAGCTTCCTCAAGCGAGGGGTGTCGGTCTTGATAATCATGCCGTCCTCGGCGTCTAGTGTGCAGGCGGTTAGGGGTTCTTTTTTCCCTTTGACATCGACGATACATAGCCGGCAGCCGCCATAGGGTGATAGATCCTTGTGATGGCAGAGCGTTGGAATCTTTATGCCTCTGCGCTCGGCAATTTGTAGTATGGTTTCACCTTTCTTTGCCCTGATTCTTTTTCCATTAATTGTGAGAGTAATCATTTTAGCACCGGTGATGTTTTTTTGACAGCATTGAACTTTGGCGGACATACCGAAATACAGATTCCGCATTTTGTGCACTTGGTTTGATCGATTTTGTGTACTTTCTTTGGTTCGCCAGAAATAGCATTGGTCGGGCAGTTCTTAGCACATATCGTGCAACCACCGCATAGTTCAGGGTCGATCAGATAGGAAATCAGGTTCTTGCAAACCAAGGCTGGACAACGCTTCTCCTTGATATGTGCCTCATATTCGTCCCGGAAATATCGCAGCGTCGTCAATACTGGGTTGGGTGCGGTTTGTCCCAGCCCGCAAAGCGAAGCCAGTTTTACATTATCTGCAATGCTCTCAAGATATTCTAAGTCTCCTTCTTTGCCATTGCCTTGAGTAATCCGGTCGAGAACGTATACCATGTGCTTTGTGCCCATGCGACAAGGTGGACACTTACCACATGATTCCTCCTGGGTGAAGTTTAGAAAATAGCGCGCCACATCGACCATACAAGTATCTTCATCCATGACGATCATACCACCAGAACCCATCATCGATCCGACCTTTGTTAGACTTTCGTAATCAATGGGCAAATCGAGCAGGCTCTTGGGTATGCAACCACCAGATGGGCCTCCGGTTTGCACAGCCTTGAATTCCTTATCTTTGGGAATTCCGCCTCCGATGTCGTAGATTATCTCACGAATTGAAATACCCATGGGTACTTCAACGAGCCCGGTGTTATTGATCTTGCCGACCAACGAGAATATCTTGGTGCCCTTACTGGTCTTGGTGCCGATCGATGAGAACCATTTTGCACCCCGGAGAATGATCATCGGGACATTTGCCCAGGTTTCCACGTTGTTGATGTTGGATGGTTTTCCCCAGAGACCTTGTTTTGAGGGATAGGGTGGTCGTTGACGCGGTCGTCCCACCCTGCCTTCGATTGATGCGAGTAAAGCGGTTTCCTCTCCACACACAAAAGCACCAGCGCCCTGCACCACCTCGATAGAGAAATTGAAGCCGGTGCCCAGAATGTTTTCACCGAGCAGACCGTATTCTTCGGCTCCTTTCAAGGCAGTCTTCAGTCGCTGCACGGCCAGCGGATATTCACTGCGTACATAGATGAATCCTTTATGCGCACCTATCGCCTTGGCGCCGATTGTCATGCCTTCAATGACTGAATGCGGGTCGGCTTCAAGAACACTGCGGTCCATGAATGCACCCGGGTCACCCTCGTCACCATTACAGATGATGTATTTGATTTTGCCCGGTTCTTTGCGGCACAATTCCCATTTGAGCCCAGTGGGAAATCCCGCGCCACCACGGCCACGTAATCCAGCGTTCTTCACCTCCTTGATGATCTGCTCTGGAATCATGCGCGTGAGCGCTATTTCCAGAGCCTGGTAACCATCAAAGCCAATGTACTCTTCAATGTTCTCTGGATCCAGGCGACCGCGATTCCGTAGTATGATTAATCTCTGGTGCTTGAAGAAATTGATGTCCATCATACGTGGCACAGGCGGTTCTTTCGCCGATGGAATGTACATCAAGCTTTTTACTGGCCGGCCCTTTAGCAAATGCTCTTCAACGAGGTGTGGGATGTTCTTCTTTCTTATGCGCTGGTAGAATATTCCATCAGGCTGGACAATGACGATGGGTCCGCGCTCACAAAATCCCTGGCAGCCAGTGGTGATGACCTGTATCTCATCCTGAAGGTCTTTCTTGGCGATTTCTTTTTCTAGTTCCTCTTTAACTTCGAATGAGCGGTTGGCAACACAACCCGTGCCGGCACAGACCAGTAGATGTTGTCGGTATTCTTTATCAGTTCTCTTTTTCATAATCTTTGAGTAGCTTGCCGACCTTGTTTACCGTTGTCTGACCGTGATATTCGTCATCGACGACAACTATCGGTGCCAGGGCACATGCGCCCAGGCAGTTGACGGTCTTCAGGGTAAATTGATTGTCTTCGGTTGTACCACCGGTCTTTATCCCTAATTTATCCTCAAGGCGATTTAAGACACTCGGTGCACCGCGTACATGGCAGGCTGTGCCCATGCAGACGGTAACAAGGTGTTTACCGCGTGGTTTGAGG
>DAOVAN010000011.1 GCA_030671005.1 Caldifarciminota bacterium | reverse complement strand
CCAACGATTACACTCATTGCGTAGTCGAGATACGAAGACTTTATTTCGTCTTCAATGTAGACGTTTGTTATCCTTTGTTCCATGGTAGTATTATACCCGAAAATGGCGTTCCGTCAATATCCGAATCCGCAAAAAGTAGTTATTTATCGGGAAAAAACGGGTGTTACTTGAGTCAATTATGGCACGGGGCAAACAGCAAAGGAATACTACATTTTTCGTCGAGAGGGTTCTCTTTTGTCGAACGTATACACTCCATCGAAGCCATGAGACTTCAAGTATTCGGTCGCCAATGCCAGGTCTTTTCCGAGATCTTCTGGCCGGTGGCTATCTGAACCGATGGTGATCATTTTGACACCTTGTTCACTTGCAATCTTCATCAGGGTCGGTGCTGGATAGAACTCATTCATAAAACGCATGCCCGCCGTGTTGATTTCGAGAGCGATATGATTATCTCTGATCATGCGGAAGATTCTACTCATGAAATCGGGAGACGAATCGCAGATGTTATTACCATAATGGTTACGCCCGTATTTCTTGTAGACATCGATGTGCGCTAGGGAATCGAACATACCACTCCGAATTAAGTCTTCCACAGCTCGGTAGTAGTTTTGTATGAGTTGGTGAACGTCGTGTTGATCAAAGTAGGTTGCGCATTCCTTGGAGCTATCGATGCAGATATGTTCGAGGCAGTGGATTGCGCCAATGACAAAATCGAGGTCGACACCGTTCAACATTTCTCCGAGTATACCCTCGATGCCTTTGTAGTAGCCCACCTCGATACCAAACTTGACCGTGAGGCCTCTTTTTTTGTAGCTATCGCGTGCTTCGAATATTTCTCGTTTCAACTTCAACAATGCACTATTCGAGAAGGGTTCACGTTCACCATCGAATCTAATGAATGAGTCGTTGCGAAGAGGGTCCAATTCGCAGTGGTTCGTGATACAAATTTCTTCGAGTCCGATTTCGATTGCGCGCTCACAGTATGCTGATATCGTTCCCGATGCGTCGATAGAATGTTGTGTGTGAATATGGTAGTCAATCATGGCTGCGGTGTGTGTATGCAGATAAAGGAATGATTCATGCTCAGCGAGTGTCCTACTCTTCAGGTGAGGATGACATTTTCTCCCAGGGGCTCGAAACGGTCGGCCTTTGCCTTCAAGTCATAAGCCGTGTTATCGGGGAACGCGAAGATTTCGACACGTTTATTCGTACCTTTTATGAAATCAACAAGGGGCACGAAGTCGCCGTCGCCTGAAGCCAGGACTATTGTGTCGACGCGCTCGAGTATGCCAAGTATGTCTAACGCCATCTTCATGTCCCAGTTCGCTTTTGCTGAGCCATTGGCACGCGTTCTCACATCTTTTGTTTTTACGATATAACCAATACGCTCCAGGCTAGTGGCGAATGGCTTGACATCGCCTTCTGGGGGTTGGACGATGTAGGCGTACGCTTCTATCAATTTGCGCTGGCCAGTTATGAGGCGTAACAGTTTTTCATAATTGACCTTGGCAGCATATCCCGTGCGTGCTGAATAATAGAGATTCTGGGAATCGACAAAGAGGGCGATGGTTTCTTTTTTGACGAATTTTGATGATTCGATCAGTCCTGTTAGTGATTTTATCTGCTGAGAAAGATTGGTACAAATTTCATTATTTTTAACAAGATATGATTTCAAATCATTATTTATTACTTGCAGATTTTGCGCAATTTGCTCGCTGATATTTTTGTGAAGTTTTTCGTACAATTTTGCTTCAAAATCTTCAGTTTCCATTTTGACCTCCTAATCAAACTCAAATGCATCAATGTCGGCGATCAGAATTATTGGACAAGGTCTATTTTTTCGATCGGTAAATACCTGTATAATGTTGGTTTGGATCGTTCGTCCAGGGCATCTGTCCAGACCAAGACATAGTCGTTTGTGCCGCGGATGTCCACAAAGATATATTGATCACCATTTGGATACTGCCAGTGTTCATATGGTCTGGATTCCGCAAGCTCCATAGGTAAAGGTAGGTCAATCTCATCGGGCTGACCATACTTCACGTATATGCGTCCGCGGTCAGTTCGATGACCTTGCGTGTCGCCGTGTCGGTAGTGTTCGTCCGCGTATTCAAATCTGCCGGCGATTTCGTAGTAATTACGTGTTTGCCAGAATCTGTCCAGAAACAACTTCTTGCCTTCATCAGGCAGATTCTTGAATTCCTTGTACTCACTGGAGCTAAGGAAATATTGGATCTGGTCGTAATGGGGCATTCCTTCATAACTGACTTTTTTCCGTTGTGGCCTTGAAATCGTGAACGCGACTTCTTTCTGTGCTACGATATTCGATTCCTCATCACCAATCGTGACCGCAAGGCTATAAGCGCCGGGCTCGAAGCTTTCAATGTTGATGCCGCAGTTTACTGCTTGTGCCGGGAAGAGTTTTTCTATTGACCTTGAAATCTTTCGGACGGTCTTGCCTTCCTTGTCTAATACCCTGTATGTTGCCGTGAGTGTTTCGGCTTCAGGAATTACCTCATATAGTTCATAATAAAAACAAAGATTCTTGAACCGCATATCATATGAATGTGAGGGCCGCGGGATTACTCTCAGATCGCCTTTTCTTAAATAATCTCCTAGAGTATCGATCGTTATCTCACTCGAGAGTAGAATATCGCTCATACCATAATCTTCCTTTTCGATTTCCAGCACCGCTTCAGCCACGCCTCTTTTTTCGCCTGATAATACCTCAACGTTATATTTGAATCTGCCTTCAGTGAGATAGGTGCCAAACTGAATCACAAACGACACCTGCTGCTTTGCCGCATATGAAAAAGAGGGGAGTGTGAATTGACGATAGACCGTATCGACCAATGAGTCAGGACGATCGAGATCAAGAATCTTGAACGGCATGATCGCATTTGCGAAGATGATATTCTCTGCCGACTGATAATGTAGCTCGTCGTACGGAATTTCACAGTTGAACTCAACGTAGAAGACGTCTTCGGTTCTAGTGGCATGATGGACCGTGTCTTCTATTTCGATGCTCGTTTTGTATATGACAGGATCCGTATAGAACTCGATACTATTTGCCGAGAGTAAGATGAGCAGAAACGTAATCATAATCCTATTCCAGTGGGGTTGATGAGTAAGTACTGCCCGAATCCGTAGCGGTCGACAAAGACAAATTGCAGGTTATTCTTATAAAACCACCAGACCTCGTATGGGAAAGTGTCTATTTCATAAGGATAGGATTGGATCTCATCGGGGGGGCCATATTTCACGAAGATTCTTGCTCGATCACTACGCCAGCCCCGGTCGCCGTTTCGGAAGTGTTGTTCCGCGTAGGCTATCCGTTCGAAATACTCGATTTCTTTCTCGTTATATTCGGTGTTCGGTGTCGGATCGAGTTTGTCCCAGAATTCATGCCATAAAGAATCCCGGTCCGAGACTTCAGTTTCTTCCAGGACGTCCATCTCACGTGGTGTTGCGATGTATTGCAGTTGATCGACTCTCAGAGCCCACATTTCATTGTCCATGTAAAACGGACGCGTGACCTTGATCGGAATAATCAATTCATCGATCTTACCTTGTTCAGAATGTAGGTCAAGCTTCAAAGCATATTCATCAATGGAGAGGTCAGCGATATGGAAAATAAGGGAGTCGCTGTATACGCCCCTTCTGACCGAAATGGTCTTGACGAGGCCGCCGATTGTCGCGATGATACTATCGATATTGCCTTGTTGATTGAAAACGCCGAATGTGAATTTGAGCGTATCATTATCGATGGACCAATACATGTTTCCCAAGTTCTTAACCTGTACGATTCGCTGTGCTGCCGTGAATATCTCTCCAGCGTGCAAATCTATGATTTTGAGGAGATAATATTCACTGTTCTCAGGTATGAAAAGCTTTACCGAGTCATGTATATTAGCGGTATCCTCGGTCACCATCCTGCGCCAGTAGTCACCAGTCAGTTGGTTTTCGTCCTTGTCAAATACCGTGAGCTGGATTTCATAGTCACCAATGAAACTCGTGTCTTCGGCGAAGTAGTGCAATTTCTGTCCAGGGATGGTGAGGTATACTGCTAGTTCTTGCACAGAATCGCTGTATGTTCTATGTACGGCTTGATATTCTATCTGCATGAAAAGAAGAAAGATCATCTCGCTACCCCATGCTTTTTATTAGGAAAGATCTTGTTCAAAGCCTGGTCGATTTTCGATGTGAAAGTGAAAGACAGACCAGCGCGTACATGCTTGGGTATTTCTTGTAAATCTCTTTCATTTTCCCGAGGCAGTACGATTTTTTCGATGCCCGCCCTTTTTGCGGCGATGACTTTTTCCTTGATGCCGCCGACCGGGAGAACCCTGCCAGAAAGGGTTATCTCGCCAGAAAAGGCGATTTTTGGATCGATTGATTCCTTCTTGATGAGCGAGGCGAGTGACATGATAACGGCCAGGCCAGCAGACGGGCCATCTTTGGGGATTGCCCCAGAAGGGATATGAATATGCAACTCTTGATTCTCCAGTTCGCTCTCGGGTATTCCCCAACGGCGTAGTTTTGTTTTCAGATACGAAAGCGCCGCCTGACATGATTCCTTCATCACATCTCCCAGGAGCCCGGTGAGAATCAACCCTTTCTTGCCTCTTGTTTTCAGCGATTCAATGAATAGAATCTCGCCACCATAGGGGGTCCAGGCGAGGCCGGTTGCGACGCCGATCTGGCCTTCACGGGCAGCGATTTCAGGCACAATTTTGCGCGGCCCGAGGAACTGGGTAAGATTCTTCTCGGTTATTTTGACCTTTTCGCGTTTGCCTTCGGCGATACGCTTCGCTGCCTTGCGGCAGATAGAACCAATTCGACGTTCAAGATTTCTGACTCCTGCTTCCTTCGTGTAATCACTTATGATACTCTTTATGGCTCCATCGGTAAATTGCATTCTGTTCGCCTTTAAGCCATTTTCAAAGATCTGGCGCGGAATGAGATACTTTCTGGCGATTTCTAATTTTTCTTCAAGTATGTAGCCAGGAAGTTCGATTATCTCCATGCGGTCTTTCAGTGCAGGGATTATGGGGTCAACGACATTGCCTGTGGCGATGAACATCACGTGCGAGAGATCAAAGGGAACTTCTAAGTAATGGTCAGAAAAAGAGTTGTTTTGTTCTGGATCGAGGACTTCCAGGAGTGCGGAAGAGGGATCCCCTCTGAAGTCAGTACCTACTTTATCAATCTCATCGAGCATGAAAACTGGATTATTGGTGCCGCTATTCTTGATCGACTGAATAATTCTACCCGGTAGAGCACCGACATAGGTTCTTCGGTGTCCTCTGATCTCTGCTTCGTCTCGAATCCCGCCCAGGGAGATGCGGATGAATTTTCTTCCCAAGGCACGAGCAATTGACTTACCCAGAGAAGTCTTACCCACACCGGGTGGACCAATAAAACAGATTATTGTTCCCTTCGAATCTGGTTTGAGTTTCTTTACGGCTAAGTACTCGAGAATCCTGGCTTTCACTTTTTCGAGATCGTAGTGATCCTCGTCGAGGATTTTTTGTGCCCGCTTGATGTTAAGGTTGTCTTGTGTCGCTGCTGACCAGGGTAGCGATATGAGCCAGTCGATGTATGTCCGCGATACCGTGTACTCAGCGGCCTGAGGGGGCATCTTGGCGAGACGGTCGAGTTCTTTGAGGGCTACCTTATTGGCCCTATCCGGCATCTTGGCGTCTGATATCTTCGTCCTCAATTCCTCCATTTCACGGGCGTGTTCATCGGTCTCACCTAGTTCCTTTTGGATTGCCTTTAGTTGCTCACGTAGGTAGAACTCCCGCTGTCCCTTGTCTAGCTCGGTTTTCACCTCTGAGCGGATCTTAGCACCGAGCTCCAGGATGCTGATTTCCTTCTGCAGCATCGGGATCAGTTTTGAAAAACGCTCTTTGGGGTCGATTTTCTCAAGGAGTGTCTGCTTTTCTCGGTAATCGAAATTTATCGTACTCGTTACGAAATCGACTAGACTATTCGCGCTTTCCATATTAAGTATAACCGCGGCATACTCATCAGGCAAGTAAGGTGCGAGTGACACGAGATGCTGGAACATGGTTACGACGTTGCGCATCATTGCTTCAAGCGCAACCGTCTTCTTGTGGGTGGAAGCAATGACGTTGATCTTTGCTTTGAGGTAGGGTTCGTTTTGTGTGAATTCAGCAACCCTGAAGCGCTGGAGTCCCTTGATGAGCAGTCGGATGGTACCGTCGGGGAAACGGAGCATCTTTGTGATCTGTATGACACAGCCGATACTGAATACCTCATTCGGTTTGGGCTCTTCAATGTCAGGGTTGAGCTGGGTTAATGCACCGGCGAGCTTATTAGTGGTTAGGATTTCATCGACAAACTTTGCAAGCTTCTGGGTGTGAATGATTAGCGGCACCACCTGGTCGGGGAATATGACGCCACCCTTGATAGGTATGATGCCAAGCTCATCTGGGATTTTTACTAGTGTTTCAGCCATTTTTCCTTTTTTCCTTCACAAACCGCCTTTCTTTTGCTTCCATAGTTTTGACAATATAAACAACGGTATGTTTAACCGCCCCGCTATTCTTCTTCTATGGGTATGATCTTTTCCTTCAGGGTCTGAAAATGCATGGTCAGAATACCTTCACGTAATTCATAGTGATACTGGTGTGTTTCAATGGGAATCGGAAAATCGACGCGGCGCGAGAAACTGCCGTACGGGATCTCAAGATTATGAAAAACACAACACTCTCCGGTGAGTCCTGTGGGAGTCACACGGCTTCCGGTAACAATCATGTATCTGCGCCGCAAATAGACAGTTACATCGCCTTTGCTGACGCCAGGCAGTTCAATGTGGACCATTATGCCATCGGGTGTCGTGTATAGATTGTACAGCGGTTGCCAGTTAATTAATTCTGAAAATGCGCTACTTTCTTCGTAACCAGTATCATCCTCAATGATGAATCTGATGTCTGCTACCTGGTTTTTGTCTGAAGCTGGGTGCTTCATAAGTGATTATAATGGAAATCATGTTAGTGTCAAGCTCACCACGTCATGCTGAAGTGGAGTACCTCTATTCAATTTTCTGGTCAGACACACGAAAGGGTTTGCCTAGCTTGAAGCCTCCTCAGATTTCGTCGTTGCCCGCTGGAGCACATCTTGAGCAGTGATGGCAATGAATTGGTTCCGGTTGCTGGCGGCTTTCTGCAGGACTTGCATGGCCTTCGGCGTGCTGATTTGTGCAAGTGCATTGAGTGCAGCTGCCTTAGTGGGTAATAACAAGTTGCCTTTGAGCCAGGCACGTTCTTTGAGGATCGCAGCCAGTGCGTCGACCACGAGTTCGTCTTTGCATTTTCCCAGAACTTCAATGACCCTGGATCGAATTTGTTCTTCTGTTGGGTCTGGGAGTGTCTTGCTTCTCTTGAGCCATGTCAGGACTTCAGGAATTTTTGCCTTGAAGTCATCTGCATCCAGGTGTTTCATGGCTTCGAGCGTGACACTCGGATATTTGCTGTCGAGGGCGTTCTTGATGTGCTTCTTGCACTGCGCAGTTCCTATCTTGCTGAGACTTGCCACGACTTCAAGCTGTATTTGCTCGATGTCGTCTTTCAATAGCGCACCGATCTCATCGACGGTTAACTCAGCTTTGAGCTCGCCCAGAATGAAAATGGCGTTGCGCCGTGCATACCACTCTTCAGCCTTGAGTAAAAGGATTACCTTGGGGATAACCCTCTCCGTCATCCTCTTCAGAATATCGAGAATTTTCATCCTGACAGAATAATCCTCGGTCTCGCGTAGTGTCTGAAGCAGTAGGGGCGCGGAGTGGTCGGCGAGCGCGATCAATGCTTCCCTTGCTTCTGCATATGTGCCGGCTGCCCATAATGACGAGATCAGTTCGGGGATGTAAGTGGGGTCCTTTGTTTCCCCGATGGCCTTGATCACGACCCGCTTGCGTTCCAGGAAAATGGAATCCTTACGCATCAGATACTTGGCGTATTTCTTGGCGATGAATTCTATTACGTCAGTGACTTCTCGGTCGCGCGCCTTGATGTATAGAATCTTCATCGCATCGATTGCTTTTGCATACACACCGAAGTCCGGTTCCGCCTCGGCCATCGTGTCCAAACGGTTTGCCATGAGGCGAACCAGGTCGTAATTCTTGGCATCGAATAGCTTGTCAGCGAACAGGATTAGTGCTTCGATCGCCTTTCTCCGTTCTTCTGCCGATTCGCTACGGAGCTTCGGGAAATGGGTTTTCATTTCCAATTCGAGATTCTTGATGATAACTTTGGATGCAACGTCTGGCCCTTTTCTGGATTTGACTTGATTCATCAAACGATTCACGAAGTTGTGTGTGTAGAACTCAGGCGCACGCTGCCGTAAGGTTGTCAGGACGTCGGGTAGTTTCACACTCGAGACATTTTGCAGGATATCCACGACATCATCTTCTGACTTGGGTGATCTACTCTTGGCAATGGTCACGACGATGTCGACAATATCTTCATCATCCATGGTCGGCACTAGTTTACGGAAGAGTCCGGCCAGCTTCATGTTTTCTGTCCGATACCTCACGATATTCTTCTTGACCGAAGGTGAGAGGATGGCGAGGATCCTCGAGAAGACTAATGAATACTCGTTCCATCGCTCTTCACCGTATCGATCCACAACCATGAGGGCGAGTTTCTCAAGGCCGGCAACGATTTTGTTTGATTGCACTTCAGTTGGATCATCACCAGCGACACCCAGGACACCTAGAAAATTGCCCATCTCCTTTAGTCTCTCTTCTTCGTTTTTAGGTGCTTCGGCAGTTATTAAGGATTCCAGAAAGTTCTCCCAATCTAATTCCCGGACCTCTTCATCAGAGGACACAACGCCCACGCGGTAGATGTTCACCTTGATGCCTGTGACATCCCGCATCCGCATTACAGCTACGATATCTCCGTAGTCTTCGATATCAGATGTCGCCATCGCCATCACCGAAAAGAATTCCTTGAGATCGCTTTCTGATACTTCGGTATTAAAAGTGAGGCTCTGAACGCCTATTTGATGAAACCTATCCACGAGATATTTCACGATGGTCATTTTCTGCGAGTCAAATTTCTCATCCTCAATCGTCAGTACGTTTTCGATCACGACGATTGATACTACTCTTTTCTCGATGCGGATTTCATTGAAGAGTGCGCGTAGACGCTTAGTAGTAAGCGATAATGATGGATGACCCTCGGGATAGGTTCGGGCCAAGTAGACGCCCATCCGTAGAAGCTTGAGCAAATCATGGCATAATTCTATGATATGTTCTTCCATTAGCTTTTAAGTTTTAGTTTGTACTCATATGCTTTGACTGCAAATGATTCCTCAACGAATTCGCCGATTTCATGGTACGCGAAAAAGCCTTTAGTGACCTTGTGAAGGTTTTCGCCAACTAGAATCGTATTACTCGCCGCATTCTTTTGTAGTATCTGACTTTTCCTAAATCCCTTTGTCAGAATCAACGCATTTCTCAGGTCTCTATGCAAATCGAATATTGATGCTGATTCGATTTCAGCACCCACCTTGAGACCTATCGGACTCCTGAAGCCTCCCTTCTTGTTGAAATCCAGTAATTTGTTGAACATCTCTTCTGCGGTCAGGATAGCCATGTGGGGTGCAAATCCGGATTCTATGTTCAATCCGAAAATACTCACAATTTCATCCCCGATAACCTGATAGATCGTCCCTTTGTTGGATTCTACGATCTTTGCGAAGACGTCGAAAATTTCGTTCAAGACCGCCATGACGTCTTCTGCAATCATTGCCTCGCTCATCTTGGTGAATCCCGAGAGATCGACCCTCAAGAATGTTAGTTTTATATTTTCGAAAGGTAATACGGCTTCCTCGCTCAGCGCAGTGCCACACCATGGGCAGAAGTTGAGTTGTCCGTTGATGTCCCTCTTGCAGGTAATGCAGAGCATTCTAGATCTCCAGTAGTTTCACGTATTCGGGTCGGTTCACATAATGCAACCGATTCTGCTCGTTGAGCCTCGATTTTATGTCATCATAGACCAGAAGAGCCTTCCTTCCGTAATAGCGGGCTCGGTCGATGTCATCGTTCTCGAGGAAAATCTGGGTGACCCGATATAGCGCGGCCGCGATCAAGGGCGGAAGTTTCATATGCTCAGCCAGCTCGAGTGCCTTTTTGGCATGATCCAGTGTATGATTCTCATCGATCATGGATAGCAGTCGCTGGCATTGGAAAACAGTTTCTGCCTGGTAAGACTTTTCCGCAATCCTCATGCTATTGACCACGTAATCCTTTGCCTTATTGTGATCCCCGTCATTATAGAAAATCATGGCTTTCTTTAGATTGATCTCAGCCAGGAAATTCTCACGAATAAGAAACGATATCTTTTTGTCGACCGACTGCAAGTATTTTTGGACCTGATCAGATTCACCGTTGAGTGAATGGATGTAGGCAAGGTCCAGTGCTGATTTGATGTAGGCATCAAAACTGCCGATTGAATCAGCAGTCATGAAACATTCGGTGAGTAAGCCCTTTGCCTTTTCGATGTTCCATATTTCACAATCGATGCCGGCGATCAGGTATTGCAGTTCAATGTGCCTTCTTATGTTTTCGGTATCGACGAGAATCTCTATGCCATGCTGGAGATAGTCCAGGGCCTTTTCGTAGTTACCCAGGTTCTTGTGTAGATTTGATAAGTTTAGCAGACACAAGATTTCGGCTTCTTTGATGTTGTTGGCGTGCGCAGTCCTCCAACTCATGTTGTAATTTATCAGACACTTGTCGTATTCGTATCGGTTCGCGTAGAGCATGCCCAAATCCGAGTAGAGAATGGATAGGGTGCTGACCATGCGGTCATCGCATTTATCGATACTCGACAGTAATAGATTCTCAGCTTCTTCTGTCTTGTTGAGCAATATGAGTGCGTATGCATCACGCTCCGCAAAAAGCAGTTCGTTCTTTAGATCCTTGTCCTGGCGTATGTCGGTCAGGCGCTCGTGTGCAGTTCGTTCCATTCTGTTTATGTCACCCTTGATTTCGTAGATATCCACGAGGTTGAGCATGACGTCTTGGTATAGAGGCTTGGGCAACGCGTCGCTGATTTGATTGTTGATTTTGAGTACCTGTTCGTAAAAAGATAGGGCTTGATCGATCGCGTAGAGATTCTTCGCTTTGTCACCGGCGAGTTTGAAATACCTGGCAGCTTGGCCGTAACGGTCACAAGCTTGATAGTGCCGTGCTACATCTTCATAGAATGCTGACAAGCTGTCGAAATAGATCCGTTCAAACAGATTGGCGACTTTCTGGTGGATTTCTTTGCGCTTTCTCACCGGCAGGACTTGGTAGGCAGCATCTTTGAGCAGGTTGTGCCGGAAGATGTATACTGGGTCTTCGCCGTCCGATGATAAGACGACGTATCCTTCGGCGATGAGATAATCCAAATGCTCCTTCAAGTCTGGCCAGGTAAGTAGCTCTCTCAGTATGCGGAAGCTGAATCGATAGCCTATGACCGATGCGTAGTCGATGATCAGCCGGGCATTGGAGGCCAGCGAGTCGATGGTGGACATGACCAGTCCGTAGAGGTCGTCAAGAAAAACCAACACCTGTTCCTTCTCCAAGTACCATTTGCCCGAGACCTGCTTGATAATCTTGTTTCTACGCGTGTTGCGTATTGCCTCGATCGTGAAGAGCGGGCTGCCGCCTGCCTCGCGGTATATGAAGTCGGCCAGCCCCTCATCAATATTGATGAGCATATGTTGAACAAGCGCATTGCTGTCTTTCTTGGATAACGGTTTAAGGTCTATCTCCTCAACGTCCAGCGAGATCGTACTCGAAAACTTCTTGGGTACGTTCATGAGCAAGAACATGATCGGTTCGTTTTCGAATTCGGATATCAGATAAGTAACGAGCTCCTTGGACATCACATCTGATTCGCCAAATTCTTCAAAAATGAGTATCAGGGGTTTCTGATGACAAGCGTCTCTTATGAAATTCCGGACCGAGGCGTAGATCTCTTCGGTGACCGCACGCATGTCTTCGCTGCGTAGTCTGCCTATGTCTGTCAGGAGGAGATGTTTTATACCCTTGGCATCAGTCGGGTTGAGGTTCTTCTGCGTAATGATATCGGCGATTCTCTTCAACATGACTTCCTGACGGTCTAACTCATGTAGCTCGAGGAGGCTTCTGAGCAGGGATTTGAATGGGTAATACGGAGACTGGACATCAACCGAGCAGTTTGTCTCAATATAATTGACCGCGTTATTCTTGTTTAGATAGACCTCTAATTCTTCCTTCAGTCTGGTTTTACCGGTGCCCATTTGCCCGTTGATGATGCAGCATAATGCCTTGCGGCTCGACATCTTGTCGACGAGGGTGGTCAGTTTTTTCAATTCGGCTTCCCTTCCAAACAACGGTATCCTCTGGGGTTCTACGGGCCTGGGTGCAGTTCTGATCCTGTTGAGCCGATAGATATCGACTTTGGCTTTCTTACCTTTGACCGTCTGTTCACCAATATGTTCGGCGTCAATATGTCGCAAGACCGCGTTGTGTGTGGTTCTGCTCATCAGTATTTCATTGTGCTGGCTTATTTCTGTGAGGCGGGCCGCGGTGTTGATTGTATCCCCGATGACGGTCAGGAATGGTGACTCTTTCAGCACAAAACCGAAGAATGCGCGCCCGGTGTTCAATCCGATTCTTATGTCAACGTCCTTTAGGAATTTAGATTCATTTTTGTTCTTCAACCACCAATCTCTAATTCGGCTAGCACAGCGTATTGCCCGCAGTGGGTCGTCATAGTGCGCGTGCGGCGCACCGAAAATACCAAGAATACGCAAATCAGGGATGATGCGATTTGAAGTACCATCGTAATTGCGGATGATTTCCTCGGTGTTTGTGAGAAAATCGTTGATATGATTCTTTGTTGCGAGGTGTGTGTCCTTCTTTATCAACCGTTCGATGCCGATTAGCTGCACGAAGAACACCGTGAGCAGCCTTAGTTCACCACCTAAGAGCCGTAGGCGTTCTGACTCGACGGTCACATGCTTGTCTGCCTTCAGCCTTACACCGCAGTTAGGGCAATGGTTGGCATAATCAGGGATACTGTGATTGTTGCAGAGCAGACATTTTTTCATAATATGTGATTCAGTTCCTTTCTCACCTTGAATCAAGGGCTTAAGCCTAAGGGCTTAAGCCTATTAAATTATTATAGACAAATATCAGAAAACGTCAAGATTAAGTATCGTGAGAACAGTTGATTGAGAGCCGCTTAATGGATATAATCTCCGAATGGGGGAGAACTTCAAGGCGCACTCATTGCTGCAAGCAAAAAACATCATGACTAGGCTCGGGCTTGATGAATACCGTGGTGAACAGGTATTCAAATGGATCTGGCAGAAGAACGCGACCGATTTCTTAAAGATGACCAATGTCCCGAAAGAATTGAGAACCTTTTTCGAGAGTAGGTATACTATTACGGGTCCCGCAGTCGCCGCAGTGAGGCAGGGGAACGAGGATGTCAAGAAGTACTTGCTGGAGCTGGAGGATGGAGAACATATCGAATCGGTTTTCATACGAGAGGAAAAAAGGCGGACCGTTTGTGTTTCATGTCAGGTAGGGTGTCCATTGGGCTGCAAGTTCTGCGCAACTGCGCTCATTGGCTTCAAACGTAACCTCTATGCTTACGAGATTGCGGATCAGGTGCGGGTTATTCAAGCAGACGTTGACGATAAATGCACCAATGTTGTTTTCATGGGCATGGGTGAACCCTTACTCAATTACGAACAAGTCGTCGCGGCGCTCGAAATTATTTCTTCACCTCTGGCTTTGTCCATTGGCCGGCGGCATACTACAGTTTCCACGGTGGGGCTGCTCGGGGGTATTGAATCTCTGTTGAAATCGCCAATCAGGGTCAAGCTCGCGATTTCACTGAATTTCGCCGACGAGGAAAAGAGAAAGGAATTGATGCCGGTGGCCAAAAGCAATCCATTGCGAGATTTGTTACGATTAGCTAAGGCATATTCACTGAAAAAAGAAATGGTGACGTTCGAGTATGTGATGATAGATAAAATCAACGACGGTCTCAGGGACGCGAGAAGCCTCTTGCGATTGCTGAGAGGGATACCATCTAAGATAAACTTGATTCCTTACAATGAACACCCGCGGTTGCCTTACAAACGACCCGCCGATGAAAAGATCGAAAGGTTTTACAGATCTCTCTTAGACTCACACCATACTGTGGTTATCAGGAAGTCGCGTGGCCAGAGAATTCTAGCTGGCTGTGGGCAGTTGGCTGGCGATTCATGAATAAACCGGTGCGTGTGCGTTTGCACATATCCGGTATTGTTCAGGGGGTCTTCTTCAGAGCGAACACAGAGAGCGTAGCACGGTCATTAGCCTTGACCGGTTGGGTACGAAACTTGACCGATGGTCGCGTCGAGGTTGTCGCTGAAGGACCACATGATAAAATAGCTGAGCTCATTAACTGGTGTCATAAAGGACCCCCGGTAGCATCAGTTGACAACGTGGAAATGGAGTGGGAAGAACCAACTGGGGAATTGGAGACCTTTAAGACGCGTTATGGTCACTGACAAGAAGAGCAACATACTTTTAGCAAGTCTCTTTGTATTTGGGTAGCATTCTTGTGCTTCGGGGTGGTCCCATTCGGTGCGGAAATCTTGACTTCATGACAGAATTCGCTATAATTAAACAGCTATGCTTTATCGGCTAACGGGTAATATTTGATTAATATCCCACGTTTAACCATAGACTGGAGGCAAGATGGGTAAGACCTTAGCGGAGAAGATTTTATCCGGGAAAAGTGGCCAGGACGCCTACGCCGGAGACATAGTGATCGCCCAGGTTGACGTTGCTGCTTTCCAGGACGGCACCGGGCCGTTGGGCGTACGTCAACTTCAGAAGATGCGCCTGGAAAGAGCCCGGGCTTCTAAATCGATACTCTTCATCGACCATGCGGCTCCGTCGCCTCGCAAAGAGCTCTCAAACGACCACATGTTACTCCGCGAGTTTAGCAAGAAGACCGGTGCGATACTCTCCGAAGTCGGTGATGGTATTATTCACCAGCGGCTGGTCGAATCCTATGCCAAACCCGGAGATGTGGTAATAGGTGCTGATTCGCATACGTGTACTTCAGGAGCCTTGGGTGCCTTTGCGACCGGTATGGGGTCCACTGATGTCGCGGTCGGAATGGCGATGGGCAGGACTTGGTTCAAGGTTCCTGAAACCTTCAGAGTCCAGGTGAAGGGAGATTTTCCGCCGGGTGTCTATTCAAAAGATCTGATACTGTATCTGATTGGCATGCTAGGTGCAGATGGTGCTACTTACAAAGCATTGGAATTCGGAGGTCCGGCAATAGAAAAAATGTCGATGGAGGCGCGTTTTGTCCTATCCAATATGGCAGTCGAGGCTGGTGCGAAAACAGGTTTGATTGCATCGGACAAGAGAACGAAACAATACTTGAAGGCGCGCGCACGCGTGAGAGACTGGAAACCTATTGTGCCAGACGAGGACGCGAAGTACGAACGCGTCATCGAAATAGATGCGCGTAAACTGGTACCTCAGGTTGCGTTTCCACACACCGTGGATAACACGAGGGCAGTGACGGACGCGAAAGGTATTAAGGTGAGCCAGGTATTCCTCGGAACGTGCACCAATGGGCGTATTGAGGATTTGAAGATCGCGGCACTAATACTTAAGGGCAAGCAGCGTGCACACAATACGAGACTAGTGGTGGTCCCAGCATCCCGTGAGGTTTTTCTCTCGGCCATGAAGTCGGGATTGTTAGAGGTTTTTGTGCGCGCTGGTGGCATTATCATGGGCCCGGGATGTGGCCCATGTGTTGGCGTGCATCAAGGCGTGCTTGGTGATGGTGAGGCCTGCCTCTCGACTGCTAACCGTAACTTCCGCGGCCGCATGGGTAATCCTGAAGGTTTTGTATATTTAGCCTCCCCAGCAACTGCGGCTTATTCAGCGATCAAAGGGGAAATTAGTGATCCAAGAAGGCTCTTTACCACCCGAAAGCGCAAGACGGTAAGGAAAGCCATTAAAAGAGGCAAGAAGAAATAGTGTTTGTCGACAATTTTAGTGACAAGTAAGGAGGATATAAAATGGCCAATATAAAGGAGATGCTGGCTCAGAAAGTTCCTGCATTGCGGGATGAAATCAAAGGTTTTGTGAAGAAGAATGCTGAGGTGACCATATCCGAAGTCAAGGTCAGGCAAGCATATGGAGGCATGCGGGGCGTAAAGGCGCTCGTATGTGATACTTCGGTTGTACCACCTGACAAGGGGCTCATAATTCGTGGTCGCCCGATCGGTGAATTGAAAGATGAATTACCCGAGGCTGTCTTCTATCTGCTGATAACTGGAGAGATGCCAGATGATGCAGCCTTAGAGGCAATGAAGAAGGACTTTGCGGATCGCGCTGAAGTTCCGGACTATGTGTGGAAGACATTAGAAGCAATGCCCAAGGATTCACATCCCATGGTAATGTTCAGTCTTGGCATTCTGGCGATGGAAAAGGAATCGGTATTCAGAAAGAAATACACCGAAGGAATCAAGAAAGAAGACTACTGGCAGTATACGCTGGAAGATTGTATGAACCTTATGGGCAAACTGCCTAATCTTGCGGCGGGTATTTATCGTTTGAGGTTTGACAAAGGACCGAGGATTGCGTCGGACCCGAATCTGAACTGGGCGGCGAACTTTGGTCACATGCTGGGCATTTCAGATCCGAGTGGTGAATTCAAGAATCTCATGCGGCTTTACATGGTGCTACACTCTGACCATGAAGGTGGAAACGTCAGTGCCCACACATGCCATTGTGTTGGGTCGGCGCTGTCTGATGCCTATTATGCCGTGTCGGCCGGATTGAATGGCTTGGCCGGACCTCTGCATGGTTTGGCGAACCAGGAGTGTCTCCGTTGGGTAATGATGGTTAAGGAGAAGTTCGGTGGTGTGCCGACTGACGAGCAGTTGAAACAGTTTGCCTGGGATACTCTGAATTCTGGTCAGGTCATTCCGGGTTATGGGCATGCCGTGCTCCGAGTGACCGATCCCCGTTATGCCGCCTTCCACGAATTCGGCACCCGTGTTTGTGCTGACGACCCTTACTTCCAGATCGTCGATAAGGTCTTCAAAGTCATACCTGGAGTGCTGAAAGAACATGGTAAGGCAAAGGATCCCTGGCCTAATGTGGATGCGGCATCGGGATGTCTACTATACCACTTTGGCTTGACCGAGTTTGAGTACTACACAGTTCTATTCGGTGTATCTCGAGCAATGGGGATGTGCGCACAACTCATTGTGAGCCGTGCTTTGGGTGAAGCAATAGAAAGGCCAAAGTCAGTGACCACTGAATGGATGAAACAGGCGGTGGCAAAGGGTTAAACCGGGGAAGTCAGGAGGTTAGTCATGATTCTCAAAGGAAAGGCTTGGAAGTTTGGTGATAGTATCTCGACTGATCTGATATGCCCTGGGCGATACTTCCATTTGCGTTCGAACCTGCCTGAACTTGCCAAGCATGTTCTCGAAGACGCTGATCAGGACTTTGCATCAAAGATGGCAAAAGGAGATTTTGTGGTGGCGGGTAATAATTTCGGACTGGGGAGTTCTCGGGAACACGCTCCTACGATAATAAAACTTGCCGGAATTTCTGCTGTACTGGCCAAGTCGTTTGCGCGTATCTTCTACCGCAATGCGATAAATGTGGGCCTTCCGCTCCTCGAGTGTGACACCGACAAAATCGAGCAGGGTGATGAAATCACGATTGACCTTGCGACCGGTACTATTCGGGACAAAACCAAAGGCATCGAGCTCAAAGCCCGTCCGCTGCCAAAGGCGATGCTGAACATCTTGAATGATGGCGGACTTCTAGCACATATTGAGAAGCATGGTGACTTTAGATTAGACTAGTCAAAAGGAGAAGAAAAGATGAAAAAGACCAAAAAGAGGGGAGTGAAAAAGGTGCGGAAAGCTAAGAAGGCGAAGAGAGTAGTGAAAGCCAAGAAGAGGAAGAAAGCTACCAAGAGGAAGCCCGTCAAGAAAGCTAAGGTACCTGTTTCCATTATCAATGCTCAAGATCACTTTGGGGATATTCTCGTGACCCAGCTAGCAAGAGTCAGGCGCATAAAGAAAGCACAGGACTGGATCGACTACGCAACCCTCAGACCATTGATCATCGGCATGATTGGCGGTGATGGTATTGGTCCCTATATCACGAATGAGGCGCAGCGGGTATTAGAGCATATGCTGAAAGATGAGGTCGCGAAGGGCAAGATCGAATTTCGCGTGATTGAAGGGATGACCATCGAAAAAAGATCAGAGGTCATGAAACCGATTCCAGATGATGTTTTGGCGGAGATAAAGAAATGTCACGTGACGCTGAAAGGACCAACGACGACACCAAAAAAGGGTGACCCCTGGCCGAATATTGAGAGTGCCAATGTCGCGGTGCGCAAGGAGCTGGATCTGTTTGCCAATGTGCGTCCGGTACGTGTGCCTGCTCTCGGCATTGATTGGATGTTCTTCCGGGAAAATACCGAAGATGTTTATGCACTTGGCCCGTTTGGTGTTGAAGTGACGCCGGATATGGCGATCGACTTCAGACTTATCACCAAACCAGGTAGTGAGCGTATAATCAGGCTGGCTTTCGAATATGCCAAGAAGAATAATATCGATCGTGTAACCGCAATAACCAAAGCGAATGTCGTGAAAACCACGGATGGTCTTTTCTTGAAGACTTTCTATGATATCGCGAAAGAATACTCTGGTATTAATTCTGACGATTGGTTCATTGACATCATGACCGCAAAACTCGTAGACGAGAAGCGACGTCGGCAGTTCAAGGTGATGGTGTTGCCCAATCTCTACGGTGATATTCTCACTGATGAAGCCGCGGAGTTTCAAGGCGGTGTGGGTACTGCTGGTAGCGCGAACATCGGCAAGCGGTATGCTATGTTCGAAGCGATCCATGGCAGTGCGCCGCGCATGGTTAAAGAGGGCCGCGCTCAGTATGCAGACCCGAGTAGTGTCATCAGAGCAGGATCCATGCTTCTTACTCATATCGGTTATGTGGAATTGGGCAAGAAGTTGGAAATGGCGCTAGACATATGCGGGCAGTATGAAAAGAAGCTTGTCATGACTGGACGCTCGACTGGCGCAACAGGCAGTGAGTTCTGTGAATACATAATGACGACGATGTCCGATCCAAATCTGAAGACACACTGGCAGAAATATCAGTAGGGTTAGTTCGATAACATCACTAGTGCCCCGCCTGACGGCGGGGCATTTTTTTACGATGATTACGCTCCCGATGATGAATTTGTCGACTGTTCAATTTACGGTGGAAACTTGTAGTTGCGCCATTTATGCCTCAAGCCTTGTAGTTACCTGATTTATCAGGTGTTTTTCACATTGTTATTGGTAGCCCAATGAATTGAGCAACTACGCGGTGCTTGGTTCATGGATTGGGCGGCTACATGTATCGCGGTTTTGTGGTTGTTTGCCTGCTCACGGAGAGCCTCGCTTCATAAACGCAAAATGAACTCTACGAGAGCGGGCGTGCGACTACATTAGTCCACTTGACATCAAAGTAAAATTGAATAGAATTTTCAGATGGCTACACAAAGTAGATTAGCACTCGTAACCGGTGGTGCCACAGGTATCGGAGCCGCAATTGCCAAGAGATTCGTGCAGGAGGATATACAAGTAGCAATCTGTGATGTTGACTCGGAAAACGGCAAGAAACTGGCCACCGAGATCGGTGCTACGGCTCGGTTCTACAAACTCGACATCGTGGATGAATCCGAGGTGAATGCAGTGGTAGATAATATCTTCCACGAATTTGGGCGAATCGATATTCTCGTGAATAATGCTGGCATTACTAAAGATACATTATTGATTCGTATGACTAGAGAAGACTGGGAGCGTGTTCTCCGAGTCAACCTTACGGGGACGTTCTTAATGACAAAAGCCGTGGCTAAGCATATGATCAAGCAGCGCCATGGTAGAATCGTCAACATTGCATCGGTGGTTGGAATAATAGGTAACTTTGGACAGGCAAACTACGCGGCGAGTAAGGCTGGCATAATTGCTTTCACGAAATCGTGTGCCAAGGAGCTCGCCCGCCGTAACATCATGGTCAATGCCATCGCGCCCGGTTTCATAAAGACGAGGATGACCGAGGTCATACCCGACGAGATAAAGGAGAGTTATCTCAAACTCATCCCGCTGGGCAGGTTTGGTGAGCCAGAGGATGTTGCAAATCTTGTTATGTTTTTGTCTTCAGACGGTGCTGCGTATCTGACCGGTCAGACAATTTGTGTGGATGGAGGAATGGTGATGCAATGAGAAGACACATGAGTCAATGGAATCGTGTCTTCAACACAGAAGCATGAAAGGAGGAAAGACATGGCCCTTTTTGATGATGTAAGAAACATAATTGTCGAGCAGTTGCATGTTCCGCCGGAAAAAGTAACGATCGATGCCAAGTTCATCGAGGATCTTGGTGCGGATTCGTTGGATACAGTCGAGCTGATAATGGCTTTAGAGGAAAAGTTCAGTCTCCAGATATCAGAAGAAGAAGCTCAGAAATTGGATAATGTTGGTAAAGCAGTAACCTATATCGAGGAGAAACTGAAGCAAAAATGAGAAGGGTAGTAGTCACCGGACTCGGTGCAATAACACCCATAGGTAATGACGTCAAGACGTACTGGGAGAGACTGCTCAAGGGTGAGAGTGGAGTCGACAAAATAAGAGCCTTCGATACAGATGATCATGTTGTGAAAATTGCCGGGGAGGTCAAGGACTTTCAGCCCGAAGAGAAGATTCCCCCGAAGACAGCAAGGAGACTCGATCGTTGTGTACAATTCTGCCTCTGCTCGGCCATTGAGGCGGTTGAGGATGCCAAAATCGATTTTGGAAAATACGATCCTGACCGCATAGGCGTGATAATCGGTTCAGGCATTGGTGGATTGTTGACCTGGGAGAGAGGGCACACCAAATTCGTGAAGCAGGGCCCGGCGACCGTGTCACCCTTCATAATTCCCATGATGATCACCGATATGACATCTGGTTATGTGTCGATCCATTGGGGTTTGAAGGGTCCCAATTATACCACGGTATCCGCCTGCGCGTCAGGTGCGCACGCAATTGGCGATGCATTTCGCGCCATAAGATATGGAGA
>DAOVAN010000061.1 GCA_030671005.1 Caldifarciminota bacterium | reverse complement strand
GATTAAGACCATCTGGGCAGTTTTTCTCGCACTGGTGCTGATACTCATCTATGTTTCGTTCCGATTCGATTACCGTTTCGGTATAGCCGCGGTCATCACATTATTCCATGATGCGATATTCACGATCGGCGTTTTGGTCCTTGTGCAGCGCGAATTCTCAATTGTTGTCGTCGGTGCCGTGCTTACGATAATCGGCTATTCGATAAATGACTCGATCGTTATTTCAGATCGAATACGAGAAAAATACACCAAGATGCGTCGCGAGCCATACAACGTGGTTCTTAACACCGGTCTAAACGAAACCCTGTCCAGGACGATCCTGACCTTGGGAACGACGCTCTTTGCAGTCATCGCCCTATCGGTGTTCGGGGGTTCGGTTATCGCCGATTTTGCATTCACGCTGCTCGTTGGTTTTACTATCGGCACGTACTCGTCCATATTTATTCTGGCCAACATAGTGTCGGTCTGGGAAGAGAAATTCCCCAAAAAGAAGAAATAACGAAGCGCCTCAAAGAAATAATCGCAACTGGGTTCTTCATTGGCTACTTGCCAGTAGCGCCCGCAACGTTTTCGTGTGTTATCAGTATCGCGATATGGTACGTTCTTCTGCCTCTGAAGGCGGTCTATGTCATAGTTGCAGTCTCGCTTTTTATCGTCGGGATTTTTGTCTCCGATAGTCTCGCGAAAGAGTGGGGAAAAGACCCGCGGAGAATTGTTGTTGACGAGTATGCTTCGATATTGCTACCACTCTTTTTTACACCGATGCGACTATTGCCGCTTGTTACCACATTTCTCCTCTTTAGATTCTTTGACATCGTGAAGCCACCACCAGTGAGAAACGCAGAAAAGCTGAAAGGTGGTTGGGGGATTATGCTCGATGATCTGTTAGCTGCGGTGTATACGACGATCGTCATTTTTGTGTTCAAAACCTTGAATTTCATATATTAGTATCAGTAATGGCTAATGAGCCGCTGGCAAAAATAATCGGTAAGCTCCTAACAAAAAAACAGATGACACTAGCGGTGTGCGAATCCTGTACAGGGGGAATGTTGGGTTCTATCATCACGTCCACTCCGGGTAGTTCAAGGTATTTTGTGGGTGGCATTATTGCCTATTCTGATTTCATAAAGAAGAAAATTGTCGGAGTGAAAGGTTCAACGCTCAAGCGGTCTGGTGCCGTGAGTGCTGAGGTCGCGAAGGAAATGGCATTGGGCGTGAGAAGAAAGATGATGTCGGACATCGGCATCGGGATAACAGGAATTGCTGGTCCAACTGGTGGGTCACGAGAGAAACCGGTTGGTCTGGTTTATATTGGCGTAGCCATGAAGAGGAAGGTCTTTGCGCGCCGATTCTTGTTCGAGGGGGGTCGTCAAACAATCCGGAAGTCGGCGTGCATAGAAGCTCTCGGCTTGTTGAAAAAGATTCTGAGAGATGTCTGAACCCAAGGCTGAACATAATCCTAAGCGCGGTGATTTCACAGACAGGTTTGTAAAATCATTGGCGAAATCTGCCAGGGCTATGTCAAAGCTCTTGCCGATAATCATCGGTGCTTTGTTACTCGTGAGTCTATTCAACAGCTTGATACCCAAGTCCTTCTACATTCGATTTTTCAGGAAGAGCCTGCTCGTTGATCCCATCATCGGCAGTGTCATCGGTAGTGTCTCGGCAGGCAGCCCCTTGACGAGTTACATACTGGGCGGAGAATTCCTGAAGAATGGTGTCAGCCTTGGCGCGGTAACCGCCTTCCTGGTTGCCTGGGTGACCGTGGGTATGATACAATTGCCTGCGGAAATCATGATACTGGGAAGACGGTTTGCGATTGCCAGAAATGTAACGGCTTTCATTCTTGCGATTCTTGTCGGTATTTTCACAATGTTAGTAATGCGTATTGTCTGATGCTGAAGATGCGGCACAAGATGAAGAGAATCGGGGGCGAGTGGTACTTTCTGAGCACGGTGGTTCTTCTCTATGTTCTTGTTTTCTTCGTCGACAACTCATTTTTCTCAAAGAGTGTCGATTTCTTTGTTGATATCATGGCCAAAATGTTGCCAATCTTCGTACTCGTTTTTGCCCTCATGACAGTAGCCAATCTGGTCATCAATCAGAGGGTCGTTACAAAATATTTCAGAAAACCGGGTGTCATGAAGTGGTTCTTCGTCATTTTTGCGGGGATTCTATCTACTGGTCCAATATATCTGTGGTATCCACTCCTGGCTGAACTCAGAGACAAGGGGGTCGGCTACGGCTATCTAGCCGCTTTCCTGTATAATCGTGCCATCAAGATTCCCCTGCTGCCGGTTGCGATATTCTATTTTGGCCTGAAGTACATAATCGTTCTCACGTTGATCATGATCGTATGTTCCGTGGTCCAGGGTGTTCTGATCAACCGACTCGTACCATCAGAAACATGATGGGCTTGTGCGTGAGAATATCACCTTATTGCTATTGCGGGTTGAGGAGATGAGAAGAATCCGCTTATTATCTTGGAACGTGAACGGCATCAGGGCTATTCATAGAAAAGGTTTCCTCGATTGGGTCAACTCAACAAAGCCGGATGTTCTGTGTGTGCAGGAGACAAAGGCAAGTGAGAATCAGATTCCTGAAGACCTGAAGCGTATTGAGGATTACGGTACATTCTTTGCGGCAGCAGAGAAGAAGGGTTACAGCGGAGTTGGTCTATTCACGAAGTTGAAACCCAGGCATGTTGAGTCTGGTCTTGGCATAAGAAGATTTGATGTAGAGGGCAGGGTCATCATTGCGGATTACAGAAAGTTCCTTCTTTTCAACGTATACTTCCCCAACGGCAAGATATCGAAAGAACGATTAAGATACAAGATGGCATTCTACGATGAATTCCTGATGTATGTCGACAAAATGGGGCGGGAGGGCAAAAGAATAATCATCTGTGGTGACGTGAACACCGCCCACAAGGAAATTGACCTTGCCCGCGCCAAGGAGAATGAGAAAGTTTCAGGTTTCTTACCCCAGGAGCGGGCGTGGATTGACAGGTTAATTGAACATGGATTCATCGATACCTTCAGAGTTTTCAACAAGGAGGCAGGTCATTATACATGGTGGGACTTCAAGACACGCGCCCGGGAAAGGGATGTTGGCTGGAGAATCGATTACTTCTTCATAACTAAGAACTTACGGAAAAATCTAAAGGTTGCCTTTATCATGAAAGACATCATGGGTTCAGATCATTGCCCGGTTGGCATTGATATTATGGTGTAGTTCGTGTTCTATCAAGCGATTGATTTCTCTGTTCAAATATGATGAATCATCCATGTCTCTCAATCCTTCAATCCGAGAATTACCAGAATGACAGATTATCGTCTTCAGGTAAATCAGTTTGGTGTTTGAAACATTGGGGTGTTACAGAAAAGGAGTGAGATGAGGACGTTTTTGGCAGTTGAGGTTCCAGAGCACATAAGGAAGAAGATTGATGATTTTATACAGATCGAAGCAAAGAGAGAATTGCCGATCAAATGGGTCAAGTTCGATAATCTGCATATCACCTTGAAATTTCTCGGTGAGATCGATGAAAAGAAGAAGGTCGAGATAACGCCCGTGATTGAAGAGATCGGCAAAAGATATCGTCCCTTCAACGCACAACTGACAGGGCTTGGTTGTTTTCCGAATCCAAGAAATCCAAGGGTGTTGTGGATTGGCGTGAAAGAGGGTAGCGAGATGCTATGCAATATCGCCGCCGAAATAGAAAAGGCTCTTGCGCGATTTGGATTTAAGGAAGAAAAGCGATTCCATCCGCACCTGACGATCGGAAGAATAAAGACGTTCTGCAAGATAGACCATATACTGGAAAAGGCAATAACGAGTGAGCCGTTTTCAGTAAACGCGCTCACGCTCTTCAAGTCAACCTTGAAACCAGAGGGGCCGATTTATACTGCATTGGATGAATTCCGGTTTTCCTGATCAGATGCCTGTCCGGCGTTTCTCAGGAGGGCATGTATGGTTTGTTTATGTTGAACATGCTACGGAAGATATTGGTGTAGACGTCAGGATTTTTCTTCTTGATTGTATTCAGCAAATTACGTATTAGCTCACGCCTCGAATCTTGATAAAAAGGGCAGGATCTGCCGAGGCTCTCTAGACCAAAGGCATTGGCGATTTTCAGGATGGTCTTCTTGTCCATATAGTATAACGGGCGCAAGAAAGAGAAACGGCCACGAACGATTGGCTGTTTGGGTAAAAGGGTGCCCATCCGTCCCGTGTAGAGCATGTTAAGGAGTAATGTTTCGACCGCATCTGCTTGATGATGTGCCAGCGCGACATTGAAAATATCCAATTCTTCAGCAATTTCCATGAGCTTCTTGCGTCTTTCTCGCGAACAGAAGAAGCACTTGTCCTGAACTCTTTGTATTTTCTTGTAGATGTTGGTTCTGACCACGATGGTCTGAATTTTGCGCGCGGCGAGGTATTTTACGAGAGCCGCTGGATTCCAGTCGGGAAACCCTGCATCGATGTGGGCGGCTTTGATATCCCACCTTTGTTGATATGTCTCATTGTATTTCAGGAGTAGAAACAAAAGTACTAGACTATCTATACCGCCTGAGATACCAACCAGGACGCTCGTGTGTTTTTCCAGTATGGAGTGACGCCTTAATGTAAACCTGATGGAGGAAAGACCTGCTTTTGATGCTGCCCCGGAATTCGGGTTATGCAGGCGAGGTTTATCTGAGCACAATTAATTGCCTTATGGCAACGCCTTTCTTGGATTCAAGTCTATAGAAGTACACGCCGTTAGGGACTAGACTGCCTTGCTCGTCATCTGCGTTCCAGATTACACGGTGCGTGCCATTCAAGTAACGGTCTCTGGCAATTAGCTTGACCGGTTCGCCAATCAGGTTATAGATCGTGATCGTTAGGTTCAGGGGTTCATTTAGAGTGAAGGAGATCTCTGTGTAGTTGTCGACTGGGTTAGGGTTGTTCTTGTTCAGTACGATCAGGTCTTCGGCATTGCGCCCAGTCTCAGATACTATCTGTATACTTCTTGCCAATTGATCAAAGACGACTAGGTCATTGGTTTTTGGATTCGTCAATATTTTCGATCCGTACGATATGTGACCGACACCTATTTTGCCTTTGTATTCACCATCGTGGTTGATGACGGTAATTGAATCCGTGAATAATATATAAAGATTGCCCTTCTTGTCGGCGCAGAAATCAAGAATGCTGTTCGAAGCGCTGTAGATAAGCTTACTGCTGTAATTATCGGCGTTAGTAAATCTACCCCCGGTCCAGGCGAAGATTCTGTTTCCGTTAAGAGTGAATAATGGGGTATTTCGCTCAGTGTAATTGGCTCTAGGAATTGCCGCAAAACGCTCAGCATTGGTGCTGATCGAGCCAAGGATTTCAAAAGGTGTTGCGTAGACCAGTCTATTGGGTTCGCGTGCGATAATGCCTGGGCTGCCGTTAATTGATAGCGCGGTCATCTGGGTTGGGTTGTTGAAATGGAGCCCGGTGGCAACTGCGTTCTCCTCGTTGCTCGCCGGATATACTAGCAGTTGACTGCTTTTGTCCACTAGGTAGATGCTTTCACCAAGGACAGCGAGTGCTTTTGCGTTCTGGACTTGCTTCGGAAGCAGCAGATTGCCGCTTTTCGCATCAATTCGGGAAACTGCTGAAGGAGAGAGTATCCAGATCTCTCCGTTGTCATTTATCGCCAGGTCATTGACCTTGTTTATTCTAGTAAGTGCGATTTCCTCGCTGGATTGCCATGCGCCCGAGGCAAGGCATACAAGAAAAATCAAGACGCTTAATCTTCTCATAGACCCCCTTGTTATATAGCGTCGTTCCCTTCACACTTAATTATAAGCACTGATTTTAATTTGTCAATAGTCTACTTTGCACCTGTCATTGTACCACCTGCACGCGGCGCAAATGGAAGCTATTTGTAGCCCTGCCGGATATGGGGAAAAATGTTCCATCTGGATATTCAAAGAGAGATGTTGACTTGACACTTTTTTCGGATATCATAGCAATATGGCAGATAAGAAAAGAGTCTTCAGTGGTATCCAGCCTTCTGGCCGCTTGCATATCGGCAATTACGTTGGCGCGATGCGCAATATGATTTCGCTGCAGGAGGATTATTATTGCATTTACGGCATAGTCGATTATCACGCCATGACGGTGCGTTTCGACCCCAAGGAAATGGAGAAGAGCATAGTGGACTGCGCAGTAGATTATATGGCGGCGGGCATTGACCCAGAAAGAAGTGTCTTAATGGTTCAGTCTACGGTTTCAGAACATAGCGAATTGGCTTGGATTCTGAACACAATCACCCCGATATCTTGGCTCCTGAGAGTCCCAACCTTTAAGGAGAAACGTCAGCAGAACCCGGACAATGTGAATATGGGTCTGCTCGACTATCCTGTGTTAATGGCAGCGGATATAATAGTCTACAAGGCTGAAGTCGTGCCGGTTGGTGACGATCAGCTACCTCATCTCGAGTTGACCCGCGAGATAGTCAGAAGGTTCAATTCAGCCTTTGGTCATGTATTTCCTGAGCCGGAGGCGAAGCTGGGCGAGGTGGCGCGGATCTTGGGTCTCGATGGCGTCAGCAAGATGAGCAAATCACTCGACAATTGCATCTACCTTGATGAGAGCAAAGATGAAATGTGGAAGAAGTTGTCGACCGCGGTGACAGATGTCCGAAGAAAAAGGAGGACGGATCCGGGGAAGCCTGAGGACTGTAACCTCTTCACAATGCACAAGGCTTTCTCAAAGAAGGAGGAAGTTGACTACTGCGCTCGCGAATGCAGTACCGCAGGCATCGGCTGCCTTGATTGTAAGAAAATTCTGCTGGAAAACATGTATGGAGAGTTGGAGCCGATTCAAAAGAAACAGCGTGAGCTGCGTAGTGACAAGGAATATGTTTACGACGTCCTGAAACAGGGGCAGAGGAAAGCCAAGGATATTGCCATCAAGACGATGGACGATGTGTACGGGAAAATAGGTATTAGTTCATTTCACTAAATAGATCCCATAGTAAAACAATAACTCCACAGAGACCGCAGTATGATTCTGGCAAGAGGGGAATCGTTTTAATGAATTTTATTGTTTAGGGTTTATTTCAGAACGGTTTCACTTCATCGTCGAACAGCGATATCACAACCGACTGTCCCATCAATTCGACTGAAACGGAAAGTCTTCTTTTCTTGCGGTCTTCCTTGACGAGTATGCCGATTGCTCCGGTGAGAGGGCCGGATGTTACTTGAACCCTGTCTCCGACATGCAGAAAAGGCAGCGGATAGAGATTTCTGTCGCTGCTGACGAAGATCTTGATTGAATTGATGTCTTCATCCGGTATTGGTGTTGGTCTTCCATTCCCGCAGATGCGGGCTAAGCCTGGGGTGCGAAACACCTTCATCCAATGTTCTCGTAATTCGTCCAGTTCAATAAAAAGGTAGTTTCTGAAAAGAGGGCGTTTGATCAGAATTTTGCGATCGTTACGGCGGCTGGGGACAATGATCTCCGGAAGGAAGGTATTTATGCCTTTCTCATGAAGGATCTTGTGCACGATCCGTTCGTGATTGCATTTTGTATATCCGGCATACCAGCTCATTTCATTATTCCCTCTTTATTATATTTGCATCCGCTTTTTTGTCAAGACTGCTTTGCTCCGGAGTTAACTGAGGACTCCTTGCTTTCTATACCAATGGATGGTCTCGACGATACCGCGGTCAAATGAATACTTGGGCTTGAATTCCATGTTCTTGACAACACGTTCACTGCTGCACATCCAGTACTGACAGGATAGTTCTCTGATTTTATCCCGGGTGACCAGTTTCTTATCCGCTTGAACGAAAACATCGTTTAGCAATCCGATAAACAAGGCGAGAAAAGTGGGTACGTGTATCTTGATATTCTTTTTGTGCAAGGCGCTGGCGATTTTGTCCATAATGGAATCCAATGCATAGTATTGGCCATCGTTCGCGAAATAGATGCTGTTGAAAAAATGGTCAGTTTCTACAATTCTTATGATCAAGTCGACCAAATCCTGTACATAAATAAGGTTCAGGTACTTTGTTCCATACCCAACAATAGGACATATGCCTGAGTTGAGTAACTTGATATAGGTCAGTATTTCTTTGTCATGGGGACCGTACACAGAGACCGATCTGAGAATCGTGAAGGACAATCCACTCTTGATGATCAGGTCTTCAGCTAGTTTCTTCGTGCGTCCGTAAAATGATATTGGGGTTGGTCTTTCATGCTCCCGCCGTGGTGTGTCACTGGAGCATGGCCCACAGACAGCATGAGAACTCAAATAGAGAATCTTATGCACATTTTGGCTGTGCATCGCACTTATCAGGTTAGCAGTGCCCAGGGTGTTGGTATTGTAGAATTCCCAGTAACTCCGGCCCATGGTTTTTGCTGCACAATGGATGACGATGTCGACGCCCCTCAAGGCCTCGGCGATTCCTTGGTCGGTTTCCAAATTACCATAGAGAATCTCTATTCTGGAATTGCCCTTGAACAGCTCAATGTTTGAGGTAGCACGAACAAGTATGCGGATGTTCTTTCTTTTTGCGATTGTGAGGACAAGATTCTTGCCAACAAAACCACTTGCGCCGACAACCAATATTCTTTGTTGTTTCACACTATTTCTCCATATGCGTTGTGATGTTGACGCGTACGAACATGGCGGCATGTTCTCTGTCGGAACGATCATAGCATAGCAGCGCTGGGATACGCTTCGCTGCCTAACAGCCCCGTTTAAATGTATAATCCTTTTCTTTTACGCTAGATCGATCGTAGTAAAGAGATTCTTCTAAAATTGATAAGAAATAGAGAATTTTCGGTTTGTTGTTGGAAAGTCGTAGATACTCTGGTCAACCCCAACATCGAGTGAGAATCCACCTGCTCTTATGCCGCCACCATAGGTGAAGCCCGTTCTTCTTCCTTCGCTGTCCTGGAAGTATCCGGCTCGTAACTTGACGAAATTGTAATAATCGACTTCCAATCCCACACCTTTCCATGCTTCAGTGAATTCGTAGCCTAGATTATCAAAGAAAGAGTTTTCTTCGTCCGCGAACATGCCGACAAGTATCTTTGTAATGTCAGCAGTCAGGGC
>DAOVAN010000038.1 GCA_030671005.1 Caldifarciminota bacterium | reverse complement strand
TCGCTAATGTGTGCCGGGGTTACCTGAACAAAGGGTATGACCGGCAGGAACTCAGTTTTCTCCTGAGGAACCTCAGTCAGTCATTCAATCTTGCCCACCTTGTGATTACTGATACATTGGGCAATCGAGTCTACGACTCGTGGACTCATTTCAATGTTGCGGTTCAGATGAGTGGCGTGGAACTCGCGGGTCATTTTCTAGAATTGCCCGGTCCGCATGAGATCATTCAGGAGGAGAACGATTTTGCCTACATGAGCGTGGACCCGCCGCTTTATATATACGTATCACTTGTTCCCGCCTATTCAGTGGTCTTCGGTAACATTTTCCGGTGGCACATTTTCTACATAACCATCTCGTTGGTCTTCACAGGTTTTCTGGGTTTTTTCTTATTGCGTAATCTCTTCCTGCCGATGCGCTACGTGGCGAATCTTGCTCAGGATTTTGGCATCGAGATGAAGAAGGAAGATTTTGTCTCAGAGACCTTCAGTGAGGTGTATCGGAAATTGAGACTGCGCGAGCAGATGCTTGTTGAGTTTTCATCATATGTTGCTCATGAATTTAGGAATTCGCTGGGTGCAATAATAGGCCTGGCACGGTTGGTCGAGAAGGGAAAGAGACCCGGGGCGGATATCGTGAGGGAATGCCGGAACATGGAGGATTTGATTAGACGCATCCTTGAATACTCGAAGCCGTTGAAACTTAATGTTACAGCAGTAGACATGAATAGTGTCTTGGATGATGCGATGAATAGAGTGCCTCTCCCGAAGAGAATCAAAATCGAGAAGAAAACCACGCCGGGTTCATCCATGAATGGCGACTATGAGCTACTCGCTGTAGTCATTGCTAATATCGTGAAAAATGCCAAGGAGGCGATCCGGGGTAAGGGACAGATCCAAATAGAGACCGGTGAGGCTGATGGATTCGTGTTTCTATCGGTAAAGGACAGTGGTATGGGCATGGAGACGGAAGAAGTAGAGATGATATTCAATCCTTTCTTTTCGAAAAAGACAGAGGGCATGGGCCTGGGTCTTGCCTACGTCAAGAAAGTCGTTGAGGAACATGACGGCCGTGTCGAGGTTATCTCCAAGAAGGGCAGGGGTTCAACGTTCACCCTGAAGTTCCCGGTGTCTGGCACGTGACCTCTGTGTCACTCTTTTCCCCAGTTAATCTTGATTTTACCAGAGAATTGGATATATTAATACAAAGGAGTTCTGATGGATCAATTCGCAAGGCAGATCGCTGATAGTCTAAAATCGCAGGGGGTCGACTATGGTGACGTAAGAGTCGTGACGCGAGAATCCGAATCGATCGTTGTGAAAAACGGCATAATTGAAGCGATCACGCATAGTACAGACGTAGGTTTTGGTGTTCGGGTGTTGAAAGATTCGGCCTGGGGTTTTGCTTCATCCAATGATATCAATAATCGTGTCGCTGATAAGGTCATCAAGGACGCATTGAGTATTGCGCGTGCTTCCTCAATGGTTAAAGGAAGCGACATAATCCTGAGTACACTGTCATCACAACAGGGTAGTTACCGTACCGAAGTGGATATCGACCCTATGAAGATATCCCTGGACGAAAAAATCGAACTGCTTCTGGCGTGTGATAAGGCAATGCGTAGTGAAAAAAAGGTTAAGGTCAGCGAGGCGTCTTTGAGATTCTACAAAAACCGAGTGTATTTTGCCTCGACCGATGGTTCATGTCTCACTCAAGATTTTGTCTTCTCGGGCGGTAATATCAAAGCCTACACCATGGATAAGGGAGAGCTTCAATCGCGTTCATATGGCGATTATGCACAGAAGGGATATGAGTTCATAAAATCCCTGGACTTCACTGGCAACGCACCAAGAATAGCCGAGGAGGCGGCAATGCTCCTCGTGGCAGAGCAGTGTCCACAGCGGCAAACGGCGGTGATTCTCGATAACCATCAGATGGTACTGCAGGTGCATGAATCATGCGGTCATCCTACGGAATTGGATAGGGTGATTGGTACAGAAGCGTCATATGCAGGGACTAGTTTCCTCACCATCGATAAACTCAACAACTTCCGCTACGGTTCGGATATCGTGAACATCGTGGCGGATGCTACAGTGCCCGGTGGCATGGGAACGTTCGGCTGGGACGATGAAGGAGTGCCAGGTCAGCGCGCTTACCTGATCAAAAATGGAATGTGTGTTGGCTATCTGACTTCGCGCGAGACGGCTGGTATTGTTGACAGCAAATCGAGTGGCGCGATGCGGGCCGATGGTTGGAACAGGATACCGTTGATCAGGATGACAAACATTAATCTGGAACCCGGTTCCTGGAAATTTGAGGATATGATTGCAGACACCGAGGACGGCGTGTTCATGGCAACCAATAAGTCATGGTCAATAGACGACAAGCGATTGAACTTCCAGTTTGGTTGTGAGTTTGCCAGAAAGATCGAGAAGGGCAAATTGACAAAAGTCTATAAGAACCCGACATATGCAGGCATAACTCCCCAATTCTGGAAGAGTTGTGATGCAATAGCCGATAAGGCTTCCTGGCGTATGGGCGGAACACCTAATTGTGGTAAGGGTGAGCCGGGTCAAATCATGTTTGTTGGACACGGCACGACTCCTGTGAGATTCCGGAATGTGCAAATCGGTATCGCTAAGTGATTGTTCATAAGCGTGAGGTCGAAGCAGATAGGCGTCCGTTCGTTGTTTGATGCTTTTTTGAGGGTTATTTGAAATCAATTTTGAGGAATAGACATCACATTCCACCCACAGTGAAGTTGGTTTTTATGTGTATTTCCATGGCGCTTGTCCTGTCATGTGCCTATTTCAATACCGTATACAACGCAAAGACTTATTTCCATGAAGGCAAAAAATTGGTCACGCATGACACATTGATCGTAGACTCTGACAACTTTGACAAGGCAATTGAAAAATCAACGTCAATAATCGTCAAGTATCCAAATACGCGCTGGGTGGATGATGCGTTGTTCATGATGGGCGCCTCCTACTATTACAAGGGAGACTATTCACGGGCTTTGGAGAAGCTTGATTTCCTGGCTCAAAACTATCCCGAGTCTGGTTTTTACTATGAGGCTCAATACCTCATGGGACTGGCCAATTATAAGTTGCAGAAATACGGGTCGGCCGTCGTGGCTCTGAAGGAAGCGATGAATTCGGGGAAGTTCAAGAAGAAGGCGACGATTGTGATACTTTATGTATACTATCAGGATGACAATTACGGCGCATTGTATGAGACGACAGAGACCCTCATGCAGGGTTCGCTTAGCTATGGTGAAAGACGGGCAGTGCTGAGATTCATAGGTATGGCACAGTTCAGTGAAGAGTTGTATGCAGATGCCCTTGAAACCTTTACTCAATTGCTGGACATAACAAGAGACGATAAGGATCGCGGACAACTAAAGTTGCGTATTGCGGAGATCTATTTGGAGATCGATGAGTATGATCTTTGCAGGGATTTCCTTGTCGGTGAGGTGGATCCTGAATTCAGGGATCTGCTTGCCGAATTATACATGGAGCTCGGGAAGACAAAAGAGGCAAAGGAAATATGTTTTGAACTAGCCATGGGTAACCCGGGTGACATTGCTGCCGAGGCCTATTACGAGCTTGCTCAGATGTATGAGAAGGAAGACAGTATGGATTTGGCCGTGGCGTTCTACGACTCGGCAATGATTAAATCACCCAATAGTGAATATGGTTTGAATGCCAGAAAAAAATCGGATGTTCTGAGACGAATTCAGAGTCTGACCAATGAGTCTGAGGATGTGGTGAAGGCAAAGTTCCTTTTGGCCGAAATATATTTTGCTGATCTGGAGGACCTGTCGAAAGCGCTCGAAGGATATCAGGAGGTCTACAATGAATATCCGGACAGCGAGTGGGCACCAAAAGCCCTTTACGTACATCTGTACATTACAAGAAACATACAGCATGACGATACGCTAACAGTGAGTCTTGCCCGTGATATAATCAGTGCATACCCGCGTACTGAATATGCTTTGAGCGCACAATTGATTCTTGACCAGATCCAAGGAGAGGTTGAAACAAACAACTGAGACTCATCGGATATGATTTCGCGAAGACTAAAGATAATTAGGAAAAAATGGTATACGGATAACATCTTTGGGCTGGAATTCAACTATCCTGGCCTTCGTCCGTTGCCGGGGCAGTTCTTGCAGATCCAGGTCGATGAAGGTGTGGATCCATTTCTCAACCGTCCGATAAGTATTGCTTCCTATAAGCGTGCACGGCTACTCATGGTAATAAAAGTAGTCGGCCGAGGGACGAAAATGCTTAGCGCCAAAGAAAGAGGCGACCAGGTCACGCTGTTCGGTCCCTTCGGCAGAAAATTCCGACCGAAGAAGAAAAAGAGTCTTTTGATCGCGGGTGGTATCGGCGTAGCGCCGCTGCACTTTCTTGCCGAATATTTCTGTAAGCATAGTGTCAATTTTGATATGATCTATGGTGTGCGCACGAACCGGGATTTCATTTTGCGTAAGGATTTAGAGCAGATGGCAGACAATACGATATGGGTTGCCGAGAAGGGGTACAGAAGAGCGGGAACTGTAGTGTCCGTAGTCAAGAAAATAGATCTCACTGACTATGAAATCGCCTATACTTGTGGTCCCAAGGAGATGTTGATTGCATTGCAGAAATTGGACATGCCTATTCCTGTCTATGCTTTCTGTGAAGATTTTCTCGGTTGTGGATGCGGTCTATGTCTCGGGTGCGCCATAATGTATAGGGGTGAGTACAAGAGGATATGTGTCGACGGGCCGATTCTTGAATTGGGGGGAATAGATTTTGAAGTGTAGAATATTTGGGATAGATTTCAAGAATCCTGTCTTCCTTGCTTCAGGGACTTTTGAATTTGGTTTGATTTATAAGAATGTCAGCAATAGGGTGGGGGCGATTTTCACAAAAGGTATCACGCTCCAACCCAGGAAGGGTAATCCGCCACCCAGGGTTCATGAGACCGCATGTGGTTTAATCAATTCGGTTGGCCTGGAGAACCCGGGGGTTGAGGTTTTTTCCAGAGATATACTGCCTCAGATGCGGAAGCTGAAAACAAGAATCATCGTGAATGTTGCTGGGTTCACTCCTGATGATTTCGTGAAGATAGTTGGCGAGCTCGATTCCCGGGTGGATGCGTTCGAGTTGAATGTTTCCTGTCCCAACGTGAAGAAGGGTGGCGTGGCGTTTGGACGAGATCCTGATATCTGCGCTGAGGTCGTCGCCAACGTGCGGCGTGTTACCAAACTACCGGTGATTGTGAAATTGACGGCTAACTTTTGCGACCCGCTCATTGTCGGCCGCAGATGTGTTGAGGCTGGGGCTGATGGGCTTTCATTGATCAACACTTTGCACGCGATGGCATTCGACATAGATAAGAAGCGGGTGCTGATCAAGGGTGGGCTTTCTGGCCCGGCCATTAAACCTGTTGCACTGTTCTGCGTACACCGGTTGAAGGATTTGGGCGTGCCGTTGATCGGTGTCGGTGGGATCATGTCGGGCCGGGATGTATACGAGTTCTTGCTTGCCGGAGCATCAGCAGTGGCAATCGGATCCGCCACACTACGCGACCCGTATGCTCCACTGCGGATAATTAAAGAACTAAAAAGATTGACAACTTCGGGTTGAGGTTGTGAAGCTGGAGAAGATAATTGTTGGGTTCCCCTCGTCCGCCGGACTCGGGATACTCAATTTGACAATCGCATCACAAAACAGATGCGAGTGAAATTGGTAGAGGTTAAGATGCTGGATGCAATTCGTATTGGTGATTCGTGATTCGTATTCGTGAGAGATCATTAATAGGTTGAGCGGTTTGGATAAGCATTTCGGTGGTTTGAGTTCGGTTTCGATTTACGAAACACGAATACGAAATACGAAACCGAATTGCTTTTCGGAACCGGGAACCGAAACCGAACTCAAAAAGGAGGTTTAGTGAATGAGCGATTGATTGTATCCCTGGATTTGAGTGACATGTCGCAAATCCAGGCGCTTGTTGAGAAGCTGAATGAACGGGTGCTTTACTACAAGATCGGTGCCATACCGTTTACTCATTTTGGTCCTGAGATCGTCTCTTACTTGAAACAAAAAGGCAAAAGGGTGATGCTTGATCTAAAGTACCATGACATACCGAATACAGTTGCCCGGGCTTGTGAGGGCGCAATAAGGATGGGTGTCGACCTGATAACCATCCATGCCAGTGGTGGTTTCTCGATGCTGGAGGAGTCGGTGAAGGCTGTTCTCACTGGTTCTGGTCAGGAGGGTACAGGGAAGCCGAGGCTGCTGGGCATCACCGTGCTGACCAGCATTGACGAGGCGTATTTTAGTGATCTGTTTGGCAATATCCAGAGAACCCTTGCTGAACAAGTGATATTCTTAGCCCAATTAGCACGCAGTGCCGGGCTTGATGGTGTGGTTGCTTCGCCTCAAGAGATAGTGCCGATCCGTCAGTGCTGTGGTGATGATTTCCTGATTGTGACGCCGGGTATACGGCCTGAGGGAGGTGGTATCTCACAGGATGACCAAGCCAGGACCATGACACCCAAAGAGGCAATCCAGGCAGGTGCGGATTACATCGTTATTGGCCGTCCGATCGTCAAGGTCGCTGATCCGGTTGCGGCCACGGAAGCAATTTTGAAGGAGATAGAAGATGGACATCGAAAAACTGCTTAAGGACCTAAAGGTTTTGCAGGAAGGTCATTTTCTTCTGAATTCAGGATTACACAGTGAGTATTATTTCGAAAAATTCAGAATACTCGAAAACCCCGACGCTACGTCTCAGCTGTGCAAGATCGTTACCGACCAGTTCAAGGCTAAGAACGTCGAGTGGGTCATCGGGCCGACCACCGGTGGCATCATAATCGCATTCGAGGTGGCGCGCCAGTTAGGGGTGCATTCGGGGTTCGCTGAAGAGCGGGATGGCAAAAGAATAGTAGGCCGAGGATTTGATATTAATGGCAAGCGAGTGTTGATCGTTGATGATGTTACAACTACTGGTAAGTCTCTAATTGAGACCGTTGATGTCGTTCGCGCAAAGGGTGGTGAAGTCATAGGCGTGGCAGTGTTGATCGACCGTTCAGTAACAGAACTTCCCTTTGCTCACTTTTCAGTATACAAGAAAGTTGTTACGAATTTCGATCCTGAGCAGTGCCCATTATGTAAGAGTAGCATACCTCTTCAAAAATTGGGCGGTGCGTAGTAATCCAGGATTTATGTTGTTAGTATGGTTCTGAGGTTATAGTTTCCAGAAACCTAGGCCGGCAAGTGTCGCGAATCCCAAGCCGGCGATGATTGCACCGAGCCAGCCCAAGAGACACAAGCACGTTACGATAACCCCCGCGATAAATACACCAATTGCAATAATCAGTAATGATTTCTTAAAATCAAGCCCAAACAAAAATGCGATTAGGGCACCGGTCCAGGCGCCCGTGCCTGGTATAGGTATTGCAACAAAAGCCATGAGTCCGATTTCTTCGTATTTCTCTATCATCTTGTTGCTGCGTTTTCTTGTCCGCTCGAATAGCCAGTCAAAGAATTTCTTGAAGATCCGTATCTTGGAGAGTAGATTTACGATAGGTCCCAGTAGCCAGAGTATTATCGGTGCCGGAATCATGTTACCGATGTACGCGATCAAGAAAGCCTTTGGCCAGCTGATATCAAAGATATTGATCGCTAAAGGTAAGGCACCACGTAACTCAATGATGGGCAGCATCGAGGTCAAGAATACGGCAAGCTCAGGAGTCAATCCTTTAGCAACAAGGTCCATCGGGCTCATGTTACTCCCCTCCGGCGACGTATGATCCAATCGACTACGGAGAACAACAAGATGGCAAGGTATATTATCGGCGAATTGAAATTGATTACTTTGCTCACCCGTCTCTTCTGGGTCGTTGGCAGTGTGAGTTGATCGAGTTCCTCCAGGGAAAAAAAACCGCCGCCTGTTGCTGCCGCGATTCTTTGAAGCAATGCTCGGTTAAGCCTGTGCTCAGTTTCCATGTACCGGGATGATACGTTGATGAGGACTTCGTTACTGATAAGTTGTTCTTCCTCGATCTGGCCCCGGGCAAGGATGTCCAACTGCCCTGTCTTCTGGACCACAAAGCTCGCTTCGTAGAATCCTTCTTTTGTTTCATAAAAGGGTATTTTCTCTGCACCGGCCACGAGGAAGAAATCACCGCCGCCGATGCGGCGAAGGTCTCGGTTGTAGCTTTGCAATGTCAAATCCACGGTTTCGCCAATTGCATACTCTCTGCGTTGGGTGTTTAATACCAGTCGCCTGTGTTCGCCCATGGGTGACAGAAATCTTATTATGTCGCCAAGAAAGTAGTAGAGGAAGTCGTGATCTTTTAGACCGTGCTGAAGAAAATGCCAGGTGCCGAGGTCGATTATCGATACTTGGAATATTCTACCGCGACCGTGTTTTCGGTAGGCGATAAGCGGTAGCTCGTTGACGCGGGCAATGATCACGGCATCTTGTTTTGAGCCGACGATGCGATTGATATGTTGTAATGGTGGATATCCGTTATCGGTGAGTACTGAGAACGGTTCGGCGATTCTGAGTTGATAAGCGCCCGTCAACATGCCGGCAGTAATATCAATGGGTATTATTCCTCTCCACGCTACACTGATGTCCTCAAGTGCACCACTCAGAATTATTCCCGAGCCCTCATTCGCCATCTCGGATAAATTTAACCAATGCAGTTTTTCTAGATTCACATTGTCAAGAAGTACTACGTCATATTGACTATTATTAGGCGATGAAGTAGTTGTTTCATTTTGTTCGATGTTCTGATACGTCCCCGGTGCTGGGCTATGGATTGCGGATATTGAAAGATTTCGGTCTTTTTGAAGTGATCGCATGATGTACTTTGTATTGAAAGAAATATGATCTGTGTAGTAAAGAACGCTGATTTTATTCTGGAGTATGTTGACTGAAAAGGATGATGCATTATTGTCGTATGATATCTCGTCCGACTGAAGTGCGAGGTCTATGTTGAAGTGGATTTTACCCGGGTCTTTTGCTGTGTATAAAAAATCTATTGTGTATCTCGCGGGCGTATTGCTAAGGGGGAAACGTTGTCCCGCGATTTTCTTGCCCGAAGAGAGTTGGAGTGTTGCTTCACCACTACCCGTTTGGAACCCGCCCGACTCGACGACGGCCCTGATTTCTATTGTGTCTTCTTGGTAAGCATATACAGGATAAGCCACGTCGACAATTGAAACGTCCCGGGGTCTCTCTTCGCCGACCCCGTATACCTGGATTGGTACATTTATTTCGTCCACCACGGAAAGAGGTGACGCACCGAAATTATGGTTGCCGTCGGTTATCAGGATCAGCATCGTGGGTTTTAATTCATTCGCTTTGCTTATTGCCGTGGTTATGTCGGTGTATTTACCCAGGGTTTCGGGTTCTGCTTTTACGGTCAGGCTTTCCTGAAAAAAGAATGACTCGTGGGTGAAGCTTGTCTCTGAGAGTTTATCGATAATGCCTGGAAGGTGATTCTTCATGCTCTGTGAATGGTCAATAAGAACGACTGGGTCATTCTGTGGTGCTGTGGTGTTTATGGACAATGAAAAATTGGTTGCCAACACGTATATGAGGACAATCGACGCGACACGTAGGAGCAATTGAACCGGTTGTTTGAGATATAGTAAGACCGTGATGATGATTGCCGAGACGCTAATCAATAAGGCGATCAAGGTCAAATTCCCCTTTCTGCAATTTGATGATGTTCTCTGAATCCACCATGGCCCTGCTCGTACCCGAGTAGTCACCTGATACGACGTGCAGGTTGAACGGCAATGAATCTCTTACTTCAAAAGCAAATTCGCCATTTTCAATGAGGGCGATTCCAATGATGATATCTCGTTGCAATAGGGCAATTCCGCTTGGCGCTGGGGTTTCGCCGATAAAGACCTTTCCTGCCAGGATAAGTGGCCGGTACATGGTGTCGGGGGTCACCGCGGTGACGAATGGTGGTGCCGGGTTGTCACTGATATCATTTGCGTTCTTTAGAAAGAGATAATATGTAGTATCAAATCCCAGAGATTCGTTGGCTGTTTCAGGGATGAATCTTACGTGCCGGTGATTGAGCCAATCTGGGGATGGTTGTTTTTTGGGAACGACTGAGAAAGTGAGACTTGTGGTATCCATTGCTTCAGAGAATGCGAAAAAAAATTCATGATTTAACCTGCCTTGAGAATATTCGACAAACCAAGGTGCGATTGTGTCCGGGTTTGCTGAGCCTTGGAAAGCGTGCTTGAAAAGTCCCTTGTTCTCTGCTTTGTCCAAAACGTAGCCACTGATTTCGTAGGCGGCGTCAGTCATCGGCGTCGTGACCAGTACGATTTCGGAAGCAGACAAGGATGGGTATATTGATTGAATACCCAGGGTTTCGTGGGCAGAAGTGATGAGCATGCTGTCTGGAAATAGGGCGACAGTGTCGATCTCTTCACTGAACGAGAGTTGTATCTGACGATTGTTGAGTGCTGCAACTCCAGTTAATTTTGGATTCAGACGGTCTTTTGATATGGGCGGTGTCTTGTGAGCGCAAGCCACAAACAAAATCAGAAGAATGATGTAATTTCGTGTAGAATTGAACATGGTCAATTCTATGCTGAATAGGTCGAAAGTCAACAATTACAAGATAGTCTAAGGGCTAAGGTTGGGATGCTTGAACCAGATGGTTGGATGGTTAGGGTTAAGATGCTGGAAACTAACATCCGATTACTGAATCGAGCATCAAGAATCGAGTATCCAGAATCTCATCAAGCTTCCTACCCCCTGCCTTTAGACGATTTTTGCCGTAGTTGTTTGATTTATCAAACAAAGCCTGATGAATCAGGCAACTACATGGTGCTTGATTCATGAATTGGGCAACCCGTCAACCATATTGGAAGGGTTGAATTTGGATATGACTAGCGCAAAATTTTCTTCAGCTGAGTCTTCTCTTTACCCTCAACGACATTTTCAAGGAGGGCGCAGGATAATGCTTTGTATATTGTCGAGAGATTTTTGTCTTTTTTTAATGCGTGTAAATGTTTCTTGATTATTGTGACATCGCCGCGTTGGAGCGGGCCGCTCAGGGCGCTTTCCAGTCCGTGTTTCTTAATGTTAATCAAGGTTTCGTCGATGATCGGGAATATTAGCTGATGAATGTCTGTTTCTTTCCATTTGAGCTGCTTTGCCAGTTCATAGATTGATGAGATCAAACCGACCAACAGGTTGGATGAGAACACACCGGCTAGGTGGTAGGTGATTTTTTGTCCCTTCTTGATCTGCCTGAGTGTGAAGTATTTTGGCTTGAAGATATTCCTTGCTGCATTGATGGCCGATCCATCACCTTCGATCGAAATGAGATATTTCCGGCGTGGGGGTATTACGATCCGAGGAAAAGTCGCGAAGGGGTGAACCGAGGCACGGGACACATTCTTCGTTTTCGGAATGATGTCGGATGGGAGCAAACCACTGAAGTGGTATACGAATTTGCGGCCGTGGATATGTTTCGAGGCGCGTTCATATGCAAGACGGATTGCATCATCAGGAGTGGCAAGAAAAAGCGCCTGGCAATGGTTAATGATGTCTTCGTGGCGTGGGTTTTTCTTAATTCCTAAGAGCTGCGTGGCTTTATTCTGTTTGCGTCTATTGATATCATAAACACCGACAACTCTATTGGTGCGTTTGAGTAGATAAAAAAGGGTCACGCCTACGCGGCCACAACCTATTAGTCCAATTTGCATGGTTTATTATAGCCTCTAAGCCAGAGGCGTCAAGTTTTGGTGAGAAGTGGAAAGTCTTACGATTTAATTTTGACGGACCTAAATGGTTGTTGTGGTCAGACTCTGTGGTATGTCGACCGCGACATTCAAGGTCTGGATTTTCTGCTGCAGAGCTTGTGATTCCTCAATTTCACCATGCACAAGGTATACTTTTCTTAACCGGCCATCCTGGGCGTTCTTCACATATTGTAGC
>DAOVAN010000174.1 GCA_030671005.1 Caldifarciminota bacterium | reverse complement strand
GCAGTCGCTGGGTCATCAGCCCCAGAGTTGAAATTTGCGGTAAATTCAGGGGTTATTCTCAGCTTGATGAGTTTAATTTCGGCACCGAGTCCGAGAATGAGAAACGCATTTGTATTGGTGCCTCCTATGGGTGTCTCTATGGCGATGCCATCAGGCTCCCACGTCTGTGTTCCTTCAAACTGGACATTTATGCCCAGACCTACTCCCACGTAAGGCGACACAAGTGGCAACATGCCTGCTTTTATCGAAAGGAAGATCGGGAAGTAAAGATTGTTATAGGAGAAAGTACGGCGGCCGAGCGGTTCTGTGCGGCTATAATTGGTCGTTCTGAATAGAGCGTGCATGTCAAGCGAGAGCAGGTTAAGGAAGTCGGTACCCATTCCGAAGCCGAAATGCACGCCAGTGCCTTTTAGTGCATCGTAGTTGTCGTCAGGGTCATATGTCCCTGGATTTATTCCAACTTTCAGTCCGACCCTGGTGCTGATCGGAGCTGATAAGCACTGGGCATAGCTTACGATTGTAAGCGAAAGCAAAAGAAAAATCAGTTTTTTCATTATACCTCCAAACTGGCAATTATACATACGATATTGTCTAAGTCAACGGAGGTGACGCTCGGGGTGCAATGACCCCATACCTCTTCGAGCTACGGGACCTTCGTTCTTCCTCTCCCTTTGATGTCGTATCCGCCTCAGGTGGAGGAGAGGGTTCGCCCCGTTAGAAACCACATTTTTGTATTGAAACAGGTGTGGAATAGTCTGATTTTCCTAGTGACTTCGCAAAGTCGCTATCCGCCGTGCAGTTTCTAACGGGGTAGAGGCGAGGGTGTTTATCTAAACATCAGCCAGTATCACTTACGAGTACGAACTACGAAACACGAATACGAATCATGAACCAAGAGTATGTCCATCAAGTAGCTGTTTGATCCATAGTGCTCTTGATTTTGAGAATAATATGTCTAGAATATCATATGAACTTGTTGCTAATAATCGCAATGTTTACTCAACAACCGCATCAAACCAACCCGGTGAAAATCATCACCACCACCACCTTCAATCTCTACCGCACGCTTATTTCACCTTCCCAGGGTGATGTGTGCAACTTCTCACCGTCCTGCTCTCATTTTGCCACCGAATCAATCGAAGAACATGGTGTTCTCTGGGGTTCACTCATGGCAACTGATCGCTTACTGCGTTGCAACCCATGGGCATATGAATCATTTAATACGTATTACACAGGAATAAAAAACCGGAAGATTCATGACCCCATTGAAAACAATTACATATTCGATCAAATCAAGAAAGAAAGCACACGTCACACTAGATAGTCATGCGCCAGATATCTAGCCATCAGCCATGAGTATCGCAGTATTGTTTTTCTTATGCCAAACTGAGCTGTTCGAACCCCATAGCGTCATTCAGTTCGCCGACCATCTTTACACCCAGGAAGACTTCACCGCGGCCTTAAACGAGTATCGTCGCTATCTCTTCCTCACCGATTCAGACCGACAAGACGTCTATGAAAGCATCATTGAATGCTTGACCCGGCTGGGCCGATACGATGAAGCAGTCAAGGAAACAGAGAATCTTAAGGATACAAACAAGCGTAACTACACAAAAGGCGTAATCTTCTTTGCTGCTGGCGTAGTGGACTCATCCCGAATATACCTGCAGCTGGTCGACCTACCATATAAGGGTGATGCACGCCGGATGATCGGCCTGGGCTACGCTTATGAATTCAGATTCGACGAAGCGGTCCAGTATATTGAATTACCTGAAGCCGGTCCTTCTTACAAGCAGCCGGCCTTGGGCGGATTGCTCTCCCTTTTCCCGGGCGGAGGGCATTTTTATGCAGGACGGTTTGGTGATGGTCTATATTCATTCATTGTCGTCGGAACCGCTGCGTTACTGACCTATTATTACCATGACCGGGATGAGGATATCAAATTCGGCATAGCGCTTGGTGTTACAATACTGCTATACGGCGGTAACATATACGGTGGTGTGAATGCGGTGCGCAATTACAACTACTATGAGAATGAGAAATACTTGCAGCAGATTATGCAAGAGGAATAGCGAAATCTCGTAACATGCTTGTATTACTGGTGCTACTCTCTCAGCTCACGCTTGCAGATTCTCTTTATTCACATGGATACTATGAAGAGGCGCGTATTGAATATTTGAGGGTTTTTCTTTTCCATCCCGAACTTAAGCAAGAAATTGGACCCCGGCTACGCTACGCCATCTCACTCACCAAATATGACGAAACAAAGGGTATCGAAGAGCTGAATAGTATTGTCAATGATTTCCCTGGCCTGTCGATTAATTTCAAAACAGACATCGCCCGGCAATACATCCAGGCAAATAGAAATTATCTAGCAATCAGTCTGCTTAGTGATACTGAAGAGAAAGAATTACTTGGATTAGCTTACCTTTTAGATGATCAGATTTCGAATGCGCGCAATACATTTGTCGAAAGCGGCGATTATGAACTAGCCGGGCAAATAGACGATCATATTCGGAGCCCGAAGAAATCAGAAAGAACCGCAGTCTTGCTGTCACTGATCCTCCCCGGTGCCGGCCAAACTTATGCGGGTAATCCCCGTCAAGGTTTCATGGACTTCACCTTGAACATGGGCTCGGCATACCTTCTCTACAATGCGATCAGGCAACACAAGTATGTCGATGCGTGTCTGGTTTTTTTCTTTCTGCTCAACCGCTTCTACCTGGGCTCGCTCCATAATGCCCAACAATCTGCTATCAGCCACAATCAGCAACTGCACCAAGAATGGCTGAACACCTTGCTAAAGGATTACTTTAGCAACACCGCAATTGACTAAATACTATCCCACCAATTTATCATCAGAAGAACGTTCTTAACGATCAGCTTAATCCCATATCTCGTATCATGTATCTCGTATCCCGCACCCCGTATCGCGCGCAGTATCTCCGTAATCAAAGAGCACAGCTCTGCTTGGTAATATCAAGAGCACAGCTCTGCTCTTGACAGAAAGCCAATTATGACTATAATTGCCCGAAATATCGATGTCCAAAATTCACGCATAATTCTCCTTAATTTAATGGAGAAATGGGCCTATAGCTCAGTTGGTTAGAGCGCACGCCTGATAAGCGTGAGGTGAGTGGTTCGATTCCACTTAGGCCCATAACCGGAAGGGTAGAACGTTCGATCCGTATCC
>DAOVAN010000053.1 GCA_030671005.1 Caldifarciminota bacterium | reverse complement strand
TGTGACAAACACAATGCAGGTTCGGTTGACAAGCATACAAATATGGATAATAATAGCGGTCAAGACCAATTTTGACGAGTATTAAAGGAGGTTACTAATGAGCGTTTTCGAACCAAGTGAAGTATTCCAATTTGCAATCAGAATCGAAGAAGGTGGGGAGAAATTCTATCGTGAAATGGCTAAGAAGCTGAACGATGCCGACATAAAGACGCTGTTTTCAGCCCTGGCCGATGAGGAAGTGAAGCACAAGCAGACGTATGAAGCAATGGTTAGCAAAATCGAGGACTATGAGCCCTTTGAAAGTTACCCAGGTGAATACTTCTCCTATCTGCGTGCATACGCCGATAATATTATCTTCACGCCAAAAAAGATGGAAGAAGAGATAAGCAAAATCACCGATGCATCTGCGGCACTCAAATTCGCAATCAATCGTGAACTCGATTCCATACTCTATTATCAAGAAGTGAAGAAGCTTGTGCCCCAAAATCAGCGTGATCTCATTGACAAGATAATCGACGAAGAACGACGACATTTCGTAAAACTTACTAAATGCAGTAATGACAAAAAAGGCACAGCATGTGTTGCAGAGGAGTAAAAATGGAAGGAAAAATGCCTCTCATTGGAGAGAAATTCCCGGAAATGGAAGTGAAAACAACCCACGGTATGATTAAGTTACCTGATGCCTACAGCGGCAAATGGTTTATCTTATTCAGCCATCCAGCTGACTTCACACCGGTCTGCACAACTGAATTCGTGGCTTTTCAGAAAAGATTTGACGAATTCAAAAAGGCGAATTGTGAACTCATCGGATTAAGCATCGACCAGGTCTTTTCGCATATTAAATGGGTTCAGTGGATAAAAGAAATCCTGAAGGTTGAGATAAAATTTCCGGTCATTGCTGATGATACAGGACGAGTAGCAGCCCTGCTCGGCCTCATACATCCTGGTAAAGGGACCAATACTGTACGTGCCATTTTCGTGGTCGACCCCGATAACACGATTCGTGCCATTCTATATTATCCACAAGAACTCGGTCGGAATATGGATGAGATTCTTCGGATGGTGAAGGCTTTCCACGTTGCAGACAAAAACAAAGTTGCAATACCTGCAAACTGGCCGAATAATGAATTGATTAAGGATGAAGTTATTATTCCACCAGCGACTGATGAGAAAACAGCAAAAGAAAGAACCGGACAATACGAGTGCTACGACTGGTGGTTCTGTCATAAGAAGATCTAGATTAAGGAAGCTTATAATGCCAAAAATAAAAGTATCAGCAAAAGCAAGAATAAAAAAAGGCGATAAATACAGCTGCGGTGTTTGTGGACTAGTTGTGAAGGTCGATGAAGTGTGTGGTTGTGTCGATGTTTGTGATATAATCTGTTGCGACAAACCAATGAAGAAAAAAAGAAAAATAAAATAGAGGAGGTAACGATGGCATCAAAAGACATGCTAGACATGTTGAACAGAGCAATTGCACGGGAAATGCAGGTAACGGTGCAATACATGTGGCAGCATGTTATGTGGAAAGGAATAAAGGGTTTTGCTGTCAAAGACGAGTTGAAGAGTATTGCAATAACTGAGATGAAACACGCCGAGGAAATCGCCGAGCGCCTAGTCTATCTGGGTGGCACGCCGACGACTAAGCCCGATCCGATTTTTGTGGGTGGAAGTATGCAAGAGATGCTTGAACGCGACAAGAGTGACGAGGAAGGCGCCATAGAAATGTACAAGCAGATCATCGAAATGGCAAAGAAGGAAGGTGATGGAACGACCAAGAGAATGTTCCAGAGAATACTGGCAGATGAAGAAGAGCACCACGATACGTTTTCCGGCTTGCTGGAGGAGATCTAGTACATTAGAATCAATCAGGCTCTAAGGTTACTCGATTCAAACTGCTCCCAGGATCATCATTTTTCTGAGTCACGCAAAGATGAAGAGAGGGAACCTAACCCTTTCCTCTCTGGCCTAACAGTCCTCCATCATATTTTTGTTGAAAAGAGGTAAACATGGCAGAAATAAGCAGTGAAATAGCTGAAGTGATCAAAGAATCAATAGAATTGGAATTGAACGGGAAGGCTTTTTTTGATCATGTTGCTGATGCTACACACAACGAACTCGGCAAGAAGATGTTTCAAAAGCTTGCCAGTGATGAAGCTCAACACCTGAAGGTTTTCAGCGACATGTTCACGAAATCGGTAGGAGAAGATTGGAAGAAGCACGTTGACACCAGTAAACCAAGAGATGAGTCACCCATGATTGTAGCCTTAGCAAAGAGGGTGGAAAATGCTGCCAAGGCAGGACGTTCGAGTGAACTGGAAGCGATCAGCATTGGCATGGAACTGGAACGGAAGGCAATCGATTTCTTTGACCGGGCATCAAAAAGCACGACCGACCCCAAGGCACGTGGAATATTCGATAGAATAACGGAAGAGGAGAAATCTCATTATGATTTGCTGCAGGCGCAGTACGATTACGTTTCCAAATCCGGCTACTGGTTTGATATAGCAGAATTCAGAATGGATTCAAAATACTAGTAGAAACCTCACGATGTAGCAAGACTACAACCATTAACGCCGACGGGAATAACTCGTGGTGAACACCGCGTTCAGCATGAGCTCTCCATAAAATGCCTTATATTTTATAGTAAATATTTGTTTTGCTACCGTGTCTAAATATAGTGAAGAGAAGAAAAGGGAGATGACATGGAGAAATCAAAAGCAATTGACGGGCTGAAGACCGCCCTTCAAACAGAATTGAACGGCATTGAGTTTTACAGAATGGCAGCGGAAAAGACTGATGACCCAAAAGGCAAGAAGGTATTCGAGATGCTCGCCACTGACGAGTGTATGCATTTCGAGGTTCTGCAGAAGCAATACGCCTCGCTGGTCAAGAAGAATGAATGGCAGAACATAGATATTGGTGAAGCCGCTGCCCTTGAAGGCGAAAGTCCGATATTCTCTGCCCAACTGAAGGAACGGCTCAAAGGCAAGCATTTCGAGATGACGGCGCTCAGCATCGGAGCCATGCTTGAATCGAATTCTATCGATTTCTATCGCAAGATGAAAGAAGAAAACGATGATCCGGCGGCAATCCAGCTATATGGTCAACTACAAAAATGGGAACACGGTCATCTCGAAGCAATAACGAGACAACTAAATTTGATAAAAGAAGAGTACTGGGCCGAACAGGGATTTGCGCCACTCTTCTAGAGCGTGTCATCTATGGAGCATAGCATGGAAGATAATCTGAAACCCAACAAGACCCTGGATTGCATTGGTCTGTATTGTCCTCAACCGCTTTTCCAGACGCGTGAGAACATCGATTCACTCGGGGTCGGTGAGGTTCTCGAGGTTCTTGCCGATGATCCGGCTGCAGAAGAAGACTTGAAGAGATTCGCCAAACGCACCGGACACGAGATCGTCCGTTTTGAAAAGAAGGGCAGTACATTGCGTTTCTTAATAAGGAAAACAAAATAGGAGGAATTCGTGAAAACAGAGAATTCTATCCTCTATGTACAGACAAGCGATGATCCTGAAAGACAATACTCGCCACTGCTACTAGCCCAAACGGCAAAGGCGATGGATATTGACGCAAAGGTTTACTACTTAGGACAGGCGTTGCGAGTGTTGAAGCCTGAACAAGCTGAGAAAATCAAGATCGGTGATTTCCCCGGCTTTCGCGAGATGATCGAACAGACTCTTAATATGGGCATAGAGATATACGTTTGTGAAGCTTCAAAACAGATGCTCGGGTGGGATAAGGTCGAACTGATACCCGGGCTCAAGATCGTCGGCGCAGGTACGCTGAACGACCTTGCCTTGGATGCATCAGCAACAATGTGGTTCTGATGAGGAGATGCGCATAGCGATGAATACCTACTTGGACTATCAATCATCAAAACCGGTTGACCCTAGAGTCGTCGAGGCCATGCTACCTTATTTTCATAATAAATTCGGTAACCCCTCTTCCCTACACGCCACCGGCGATGTCGCCACGGAGATACTCGAAGAATCACGCGCGGCAGTCGGCGAATTCATCAACGCGGACCAAGACGATGTACTATTCACATCTGGAGCAACCGAGTCCAGCAATCTGGGTCTAATCGGCTACGCGTTCAGAAACAAGGACAAGGGTAATCATTTAATCATCTCTGAAATAGAACACATATCCATCCACAACATAGCCAAGTATTTAGAAAAGAACGGATTCGTTGTATCCAGAGTTCCGGTTGATCAGTACGGACGAGTAGCAATAAAAAAAATCGCCGATAGAATTACCGCTAAGACAATCCTTGTATCGGTGGGTTTTGCCAACAACGAAATCGGCACGATACAACCGGTTGCTGAAATCGGAAAATTCTGCAAAGACCGAGGCATCGTCTTTCATTCCGATGCGGTCGCTGCTGAAGGACTACTACCGATCGATGTGAAAGCGGATAATATCGACCTTTTGACGATATCATCTAATGATGTATACGGCCCAAAGGGCGTCGGTGTTCTGTACGTCAAGAAAGGTGTACGCATAAACCCTCTGATAATCGGGGGTGGTCAGGAGCGTGGTCTACGTTCGGGCACGGAGAACATACCAGGCATCGTGGGCATGAAAGCAGCCATCGAAATCATGCGGCATGAAATGACAAAAGAGACAAAACGTTTTAAGCAATACCGTGACCGAATAATCAAAGAGGTCTTACACACGATACCGAGGTGCTACTTGAACGGCCACCCGACTGAAAGACTGCCCAACAATGCCCACTTCCGGTTCGATGGTATCGAGGGCGAGTCACTGCTGCTTTCGTTCAAGGAAAAAGGTATCTCAGTAGCCACCGGGTCAGCGTGCAGTTCCAAAACGCTCGAACCATCACACACACTCATTGCGCTGGGATTACTACATGAAGAGGCGCACGGCTCTTTGGAAATTACCTTTGGCCGATTCAACAAAGACGAAGACGTAGATGCATTACTCGGAGTTTTGCCTGGCATTGTTAGGCGTTTGAGAAAATTATCACCTTTGTACAAAGAGGAGGCATGACATGAAGTCTACGCAGTACAGCGACAAAGTCTTAGACCACTTCAGGAACCCTCGCAATGCAGGCACCCTTGAAGGCGACGATGTTACGGTAGGCAAGATCGGCAATCCCGTATGTGGTGATCTAATGGAGTTCTATATCAAAATCAAAGACGACAAGATCGAAGATATAAAATTCAAGACTTTCGGTTGCGGTTCGGCCATAGCCACGGCGAGTATGATTACTGAACTGGCAAAGGGGAAAACAGTGGATGAGGCTTTGAGGATCACGCGTCAGGATGTGGCTGATGAATTAGACGGCTTGCCGCCCATCAAAATGCACTGTTCAAATCTTGCTGCTGATGCCCTCAGAGAGGCGATAAAGAACTACCGAGAAAAACAAAAGCCCGAGTCAGATGAGGCAGTGAGAGTGGATGCGACCGGGAGAATTACCGGAAAAGAAGAATTCGCAGAACGCGGGGTGTACACAGAGGTCACTGATCTCTCTGTGTTCAAGGATAAGCGTACCATGGTGATCGAAAGCGGTGACCGCTCAATGGAAATTGCACTCCAGCTCACCAAACAGACACCAAGGGTCGTTTTTGTAACCCGGAAAAAAGAACTCGCAGCTGGAGAGCTAACCGAGAAACTAACCGCATCTAGTGTGAAAATACTATACGAATCAGAGGTGCTGGAGATAAAAGGGTTGAAGACTGTCGAAAAAGTCCTAATTCATGACCTCAACGAAGATGAAGAGTACGAATTGTATGTCGACAGCATCGTCATCTTAAAGGATTGATCCACAAAGATACGACCCGGGACTTAGAATGAATGCACACGCAAGACAGGCTAACTTAAGAATATCGGGAATGACATGCGCCATGTGTGTGCAGGCTATCGAGAAGACTCTGTCAAGCCTCGATGGAGTCACCAGTGTACGCGTGAAACTTGCTAATGAAATCGCTACGGTCGAATACGATGACCGAAAAATAGGAATCAAAGGTCTCCAGGAAGCAATCACCGAGGCCGGATACGGTGTAGTAAATGAGCATGCCGTACTAAAGGTTGGCGGCATGACCTGTGCTACCTGTGTGGCCACCATCGAGAAGGCCCTCCGTAACAAAGAGGGTACGGTCGATGTCCACGTGAACCTAGGTGCCGAAAAGGCATACGTTACGTACGACTCCAGCACGATAAGCATTCCTGAGATGAAACAACTGATTGAGGAAACAGGATATCAGTATCTGGGCCTCGAAGGTGAAGAAACCGAAGAACTCGAAAAGCGGGCACGTGAAAAGGATTTGAGGCAGAAACGCAACCGATTCATTGTAGGTTTCGCAGTGGGCATCCCGTTGATGCTCATAATGTATCTAGATATTCAATTGCCCTTTCCAACCTCTTACTTCATGCTTATTGTATCAACCCCAGCATTCATCTATGCCAGTCATCCCATCTTCCAAGCAGCATACCGGGCACTGAAGAATAAGAATCTTAACATGGACGTCATGTACTCGATGGGCATCGGTGTGGCTTATATATCTAGCCTGCTCGGAACATTCGAAATCGTGTTGACGAAGGACTTCCTTTTTTATGAAACGGCGCTCATGCTTGCCTCATTCCTGACCTTTGGCAGGTATCTGGAAACCCGTGCAAAAGGAAGAACGTCCGAGGCAATAAAGAAACTGATGGGGCTTCAGTCAAAATCTGCGACGGTTATCCGTAGCGGCCAAGAGATAGAGCTAGCCTTGGAACAAGTACAGGTTGAAGATGTAGTAATCGTCAAACCAGGAGAGAGAATCCCGGTCGACGGCTCCGTAATCGAAGGCCATAGCTACGTTGATGAATCGATGATAACCGGAGAACCCATACCAACCGAGAAGAAGGCAAATAGTAACGTCGTGGGCGGAACAGTAAATAAGAATGGTGTTTTGAAGGTTCAAGCGACAAAGATTGGCAAGGATACTGTCCTCGCCCAAATCATTCGCTTGGTCGAAGCTGCCCAAGGATCCAAACCACCGGTTCAGAGAATTGCCGATCGTGTCGTCAGCTACTTCATCCCTGCCGTGCTAACCATAGCGATCGTTACTTTCATCGTCTGGTACTTCGTGCTGGGCAACACCCTTCTCTTTGCACTCACTAGATTCATTTCGGTGCTCGTCATTGCCTGCCCTTGTGCGCTAGGACTGGCCACACCTACTGCGGTGACGGTTGGCATTGGCAGAGGCGCCGAGCTGGGCATTCTCATCAAGAATGGTGAGGCACTGGAACTATCTGAAAAAGTGACGACCGTGGTTTTCGACAAAACAGGAACCCTGACCAAGGGACGCCCTGAAGTAACAGACCTGCTGACGTTTAGTATCACCGAAAATGATTTGCTAGAGGCCGTGGCTAGCCTCGAAAAAAACTCGCTGCACCCGATTGGCCAAGCAATCGTAGATTATGCCGGCCAGAAAAGTGTTGCTCTTGCTGGCATCGAGGATTTCAATACCATCGAGGGTAAGGGTGTAGCCGGACGATTAGAAGGTAAGACTATTCTCGCCGGCAATGCGCTGTTTCTTGAAGACAATGATATCAAATACTCTCAAGAGATAAGAGACCGTGCTCTTGAAATAGAGACAGAAGGCAAGAGTTTAACTTATGTTGCCTGCAATGGCAAGCTATGCGGGCTCATTGGCGTGGCCGATACAATAAAAGAGAACACAGGACTCGCGGTCAAAGAACTGAAGAAGATGAAGCTGGAGGTGGTCATGATAACCGGAGACAATGAGCGCGCCGCAGCGGCAATTGCCAAAAAGATAGGAATCAAAAGAACATTAGCCGGCGTGTTGCCCCCGGACAAAGCCAATGAGGTAAGGCATGTTCAGGAAAGTGGCCGACTCGTTGCTTTTGTCGGTGACGGGATTAATGACGCACCGGCCCTAGCCCAAGCTGATGTCGGCATTGCAATAGGAAGCGGAACCGACGTCGCCATTGAAAGCGGGGATGTGATCTTGATGAAGGACGACGTATTGGATGCCGCTGCTGCCATACAGCTCGGCAGGAAAGTCATGTCCAGGATAAAGCAGAATCTTTTCTGGGCGTTCGCATATAATACGGCATTGATTCCTGTAGCCGCAGGAGTCCTGTACCCATTTTTCGGGATAACATTCAGGCCCGAACTCGCGGGTTTCGCAATGGCAATGAGTTCGGTGACCGTAGTAACCCTTTCTCTATTACTGAAAGGATACACCCCAGCGGCAAAGAAGCATTATTCATGAGGAGGTGAGAAGAATGGCTGTCGATCCAATATGCAAAATGACCGTCGACGAAAAGACGGCTCAATTCAAGAGTGAATACAAGGGGAAAACATATTACTTCTGTGCTCCAGGTTGTAAGAAGAAATTCGATGAAAGCCCAGAAGAGTATGCAGAACAAGCAAAGAATGAGTAGCATCCTACTCTCGATCGGATAAGGAACAAGAATGGAAATAAATCACGTCGCAGGCAAGAAAAAAGGTCACATCATGCTCTATGCACTGAGCACATGCGTATGGTGTAGAAAGACGAAGCGGCTGCTCAATGAACTCGGAGTTGATTATGACTATGTGGATGTCGACCTTGTAGATCCCGACGAGAAAGATGATATCAAGCAGACGGTGCTAAAATGGAATTCAAAAGGTTCTTACCCGACTATTGTTGTGGACGACGAGCACTCTATCATCGGGTACGATCCCGGCAAGCTCAAAGAGGAACTCGGCGATGCAGAATGATGAGATGGTGAGCAAAGAAGAGACCGAAAAGCTGTACCAGAAATTGGATCGCGAAGCTGAGGCAGGTGGCTATCACCTCAATCCGGATGTCCAATTTACAGAGGAGCTAGTCGAAGGCCTCATAGTAAACGAAAAGAGATACGGTTACAGAGCATGTCCTTGCCGCCTGGCAGCGGGTGTGAAGGACGAAGACCTGGACATAATATGCCCGTGCGATTACCGGGATGCTGATATTGGCGAATACGATGCATGCTTTTGTGGTCTTTATGTATCGAATGCGGTCGTCGACGGAAAGAAACAGGTAGGCAGTATACCCGAGAGAAGACCGGCCAATGCCGCAAAGCGCCAAGTACAGATGGAATCCGGAGTGACCTCTGTCCCTTATCCAGTTTGGCGCTGTCGGGTCTGTGGCTATCTCTGTGCACGCGAAGAACCACCTGAAACGTGCCCAATATGCAAGGCGAGAAAGGAAAGATTCGAAAAGTTCATCGACAGTGCGTCGCAGAAAAGATGACCATTTCTTAACGGTGAGATATCCTTATATGGGAGGTAAAGATGGCTAATGTCAAGAAAGTAGGCGAGGTATACAGATGTGAGATTTGTGGAAACGTTGTCGAGGTAAAAGAAGCCGGCGGTGGTGAGTTGGTTTGCTGCGGCCAGCCGATGACGTTAATGGAATAGTTTAATATCTGCAATTAATGTATAGAATACCAAGGAAAGGAGAGAAGAATGCAAGAACTTTCTAGCATTTTCCAGTCTGCAGATTGGAAAAAAGAAAAGCACGTACCCGTGATCGACGCACCCGAGGCAGCAAAGAAAGAAGAGAATTTCGAGATTACAGTGTCCGTCGGCAAGGAGATTGCCCACCCTAATACTACTGAGCATCATATTGCCTGGATCGATGTCTATTTCCACGCTGAAGGAGCCAAATTCCCATATCACCTAGGCCGCTTCGAATTCCTGTCCCATGGCGCATCGACCGAAGGACCGAATACTAGCTCGGTCTTCACACATCCACAAGCAACCTTCATGTTCAAGACAGAGAAAGCAGGTACCATATTTGCCTTTTCATCATGTAATGTCCACGGCCTGTGGCAAAATTCGCGCGAGTTGAGGGTCGAATAGAGGTTTCTGTACCCGTTGGCTCTTATGAAAAGCGGTAAGTAATGAC
>DAOVAN010000079.1 GCA_030671005.1 Caldifarciminota bacterium | reverse complement strand
ACATCTACGTTCTTGACTTTTACTGAATGCTATTTATAATACCTCAATGTGGGATCAGATTAACATCTTCGAGGAAGATTTTTGGTCAATAAATGATGCATTAAATCGACTCCTGCAGGGTACCCATTCAAAAACAATATTGCTTATCGATCGTGAGGGTCAGCTCATTACCTCGACCGGTGACACCAGCAAGATGGATACATCCTCGTTTGCCACGCTCTCGGCGGCTGATTTTGCGGCCACTAGTCAACTGGCCTCCCTCATCGGTGAAAAAGAATTCTCCACCCTCTTTCATCAGGGCGAGAAAGAGAATCTCTACGTGAGCCTCATTGCTGATCGGATCATTCTGGCGGTGATATTCGACAAACGCACTACGCTCGGTTTGGTCAGGGTGAAGACAAAAAACACCGTTGCCGAGCTTGAAAATACCTTTCAGACGATTTTTAGCAAAGTCGAAAAGGAGACCGAGCCGAGAAAGGAAATCGACGACGATTTCACACGCATGGCTGAGGAGGAAATTGACAAGCTCTTTGGGTCTTAATGAAACTGTGGGATTTATTAATGAATCGGTATTTGTAATTTTGAAATAGAGGACTATGGCACTAATTAACTATGCATCACGGGAAATAAATTCAAAGATCGTTTTTTACGGTCCTGGTTTGGGTGGTAAAACAACGAATATTAAGTACGTATATACGAAGTTGAATCCCTCGATAAAAGGGAAGCTGATCAGTCTTGCAACCGAGCTCGACCGCACACTGTTCTTTGACTTCCTTCCGGTCGACCTGGGCACAATTAAAGGATTCAATACTAGATTTCACCTTTATACTGTGCCTGGACAGGTGTTCTATAATGCTTCGCGAAAGCTGATTCTGAAGGGTGTTGATGGTATTGTCTTTGTCGCGGATTCACAGATCGAGCGTTTCGACGAAAACATTGAATCTTTTGATAATCTCCAAGACAATCTGAAGGCACATAATCTTTCTTTGGAAAGGGTGCCCCTTGTCATGCAGTATAACAAGAGAGATCTACCAAACATCACGTCGGTCGACGAGTTGCAGAACATTTTGAATCCCCGGAATGAATATCGTTACATTGAAGCAGTCGCCAGCCAGGGGATCGGCGTGTTTGAAACATTGAAGGAGATCTGTAAGCAGGTTCTGAAAGCCTTAGCATAAGATGTTCGGATACTGGCCTTTTGGGAAATAACTGTGTCGTCGCAGGTCTGTAGTCGGTGCAGCCGCGTTATTCAACCAGGTGATCTATTCTACAGTCTCTTAATAAAAGTCTTTGCAGATTTTGATGGAATAATAAAGATAAAGGACAAAGAGGTTAATTGGTCTGAGGAATTTGAGAAGTTGAAATCCATCCCTGAGGATTTGATAAACGAAGAGGTCTACAAGGAGTTTCAATTCGTGCTTTGCCCTCGCTGCAAGGAAATCTACAGTGCCAATCCACTTAACCTGCCCCTGGGCGAGTCAGCTTCAGATTCAGACGATTGAGACGAATATGCGCTAGATTTAAGTCTCAAGAAAAATAAGGACCTAACATGAATTTCATTCATTTACATAATCATACTGAATATTCCCTTCTTGACGGTGCGATGAAGATTGCCCGGCTCACCGAGCGTGCTGCCAAGTTTGAAATGCCTGCTCTTGCAATGACTGACCATGGTAACCTGTACGGCGCAATCGAGTTTTACAAAAGCGCTCACAAGAGGGGCATCAAACCCATCATTGGCATTGAAACCTATGTTGCACCAAAATCGCGCCTTGATCAATCAAGGGACATGCGTGTACCTGAAAGTTCATTCCATCTTACATTGCTCTGTGAGAACGAAGCCGGCTACAAAAATCTGATACGGCTCTCCTCGGCGGCTTATCTCGAGGGATTCTACTACAAACCGAGAATAGACAAAGAGATTCTGTCTCAACATTGTAAGGGACTGATCGGTCTTTCTGGTTGTTTCAAGGGTGAGGTTCCTTACCGTATTGCCAGGGGTGACCTTGAGGGTGCCCGCAGAGCACTGGCCGAATACGTTGATATATTCGGTCCGGATAATTTCCATCTGGAGATAATGCGCCTCGGTATGCGCACCGAGGCAAAGGTCAATAGTGAATTGCTCAAGCTTTCACACGAATTCGATGTTCCGGTCGTGGCGACGAATGATTGCCATTATTTAAACCGTGATGATTACAAAGCGCATGATGTTCTCTTATGTATTGGTACGAAGAAAACTCTATCTGACCGTGAGAGACTGAAGTTTGAAAGTCATGAAGTCTATTTCAAATCGCCGCAAGAGATGGCAAGGTTGTTCGAAGACCTGCCCGAAGCATTATCTAACACGGCGCTCATTGCCGAACGGTGTAACCTATTGATCGATACATCGGGTAAGGACGTCAAACTGCCTGGCTTCCCGCGACCCGAGGGGTTTGAAACTGATTTTGATTACCTGAAATACCTGACTCTGGAAGGAATGAGTAAACGGTTCAGTCGGACAACACAAGGTATGCAAGATAGACTGAACTATGAATTGAGGATCATCAAGAAAATGGGGCTGTCTGGATATTTTCTCATTGTCCGGGAGATCGTTGAGTTTGCGCATCAACAGCACATTCCAGTTGGTCCGGGCCGGGGGTCTGCAGTCGGCAGTCTGGTCCTCTATTCCTTGGGTATTACTGATATTGATCCCCTTCAATACAATCTCATATTTGAGCGTTTTCTGAATCCAGAAAGGGTGAGTCTACCTGACATTGATGCCGACTTTGGAGACACGCGGCGCGATGAAGTGATCAATTTCATCAAAAAGAGATACGGTGAGAAGAACGTTACTCAAGTCATCACGTTCGGCACGATGCAGGCTAGGGCAGTCGTGAGAGATGTTGGTCGAGTGATGGGTATCCCCTATAACGAGATTGACCGCCTGGCAAAGATGATCCCGTTCCACTCAACCATTGATGAAGCCCGTACTACAATTAAGGAATTAGACGTCTTGATAAAATCGAAGGCTGAATATCAGGAGCTATTCGATGTTGCCAGAAAACTGGAAGGTCTTGCCCGGCACCCAGCAACTCATGCGGCAGGTGTTGTTATTACGCCCAAGGAGTTGGTTGAGTACGTACCACTCTTCAAGAGTCCGGAACGCGGTGATATATCGACGCAGTACGCGAAGAATTCATTGGAAGACATTGGTATTTTGAAAATGGATATTCTTGGTCTGCGGACGCTGACTGTTATTGATAAAACCTCGAAGGTGATCGGCCGCCAGGTTAGTGATATTCCGATTGACGATAAAGACACGTACGATATGCTTAAGCGGGCTGAAACCGTTGGTGTTTTCCAGTTGGAAAGCTATGGTATGCAGGACATCTTGAGGAACTTCCAGCCGGAATGCTTTGAGGATATTATCGCGGTCATCGCGTTGTACCGACCAGGTCCCATGGCGAATGTGAATTTGCAGAAGATGATTGAAAACAAGCAGAATCCAGATAATATAGAATATCTGCACCCCTGGCTAGAACCGATACTCAAAGAAACCTATGGCATGATCGTCTATCAGGAGCAGGTTATTCAGATCGCCTCACGCATCGCTGGATTCTCGCTAGCCGAAGCTGACATGCTACGAAGAGCCATGGGTAAGAAAATACCCGAGTTGATGGTCGAGAATCGTGAGAAATTCATCGCTGGTGCGGAAAAGAACGAAATTTCACCAGACCTTGCCGATGATATCTTCAAGAAAGTGGTACCATTTGCTGGTTATGGTTTCAACAAATCGCACGCTGCGGCTTATGCTGCGCTTGCAAATCAGACCGCGTATTTGAAGTGCCATTATCCTCAGGAATTCATGAACGCATCACTAAACAGCGAAATCAGTAACACCAACAGATTATGGATTCTAGTACGTGAGGCGCGCAGAATGGAGCTGGAGATCTACGCACCTGATATGAATACGAGTGATTTCGAGTTCATGGCTGAAGGTAAAGGCATAAGATATGGTCTGGGTGCCCTGAAAAACCTTGGACGTCCGATTGTGGAATCAATTGTGAGTGAAAGGAAACGTGCTCTGTTCAAGTCCTTCTTCGATTTTCAGGTGCGTACTAAAGGGTTGAACAAAAAATCGTTGGAATCACTTATCAAATCTGGTGCATTCAAGTCTTTTGAACCCGATGTTGATAAGCTGTTGAATGTTGCACAGAAAGGCAGGGAATATATCGGAACCCAGGGAGGTTTGTTTGAAGCCGAGGAAAAAGCTGAGAAGCCCGTGGCAAATGGGCCTGCAGAAGATAAGGTGATGTACGAAAAAGAGGCTTTTGGGTTCTATTTCTCAGAGCATCCTTTGGAGAGATACAGTGAGGAATTCTCTGCCCTCGGTTTGAAGCCGATCAGCCAGTTAGGGACCGTAGATAGCGGCGAAATTGTGGCAATTGGTGGGATTTTGAATTCAAAGAAGATAAAAAGAGACAAAAATGGTCGAAATTACGCAATAGTGAACCTGGCAGACCTAGAGAGTGCGATTGATGTCTTTATTTTCTCTGATCATTTTGAGCGATTTTCATCATTCCTGAAGATCGACAACCCGCTTATTATAAAAGGCAGAATATCAGGGGAAGAAGATAGAAAGAGTATAAGGGCTACCGAGATAGTATTGCTCAAGGAGGCATGGAAGCATTATAAGAAGATTTTTCTCAATCTCAATGACCACAATGCTGATGAGGGCACATTGAAGCAGCTGTGCAGCATAATAAACGCTAATAAAGGTAATTGCGAGGTGTGGATTAAGGTCAATAATCATAAGGAAGCGAAGAAATTCCGCTCCCGTACTATGAAAGTCAACCCTGATGCTGATGTTTTGACCAAAATCAAGCATCTCTTGGGTGATGAGGGGTTAAGGATTTATGGCAAAATATAGCATATCCAAACCATTAGAGGGGGGAATATGGCATTAGTTCTGATGCTTTTGAGCCTTTACTATGTTGACCAACCTTATCCAAAGGCGCCTGAACATGGTATTTTCGACATCGAGCTGCGATTTGGTCCTGGCGGTGCATTACTCGGGTACTTCAACATTGGTGTCTGGGATCGCCTGGGTGTTGGTCTGAGCTATGGTGGATCTAATCTTATCGGTTCAGGAGACCCGGGTTTCTATACTCAACCCGGTGTACAGATCAGGGTTTTGGCAATAGAAGAGGGATTTCTCTATCCGTCGGTCTTTTTTGGGTTGGACAATCAGGGATATGGTGAGTATGATGGCCGGTATGAGATCAGGTCAAAGGGCGTGTATTGCTTGATCGGAAAGACTTTCATGGCGAGCAATCTGGAGTTTGTCCCGAGCCTGGGCGTGAACTACTACCTTGAATCAGATAACGGGTTCGACATGTTTGTTGGACTGAAAATAGAATTTGGTACCTTTAGTGCGCTTCTGATTGACTATTCGCCAAATTTCAATGACCCGATTGACCAGGATAAGGGGTATTTGAATACTAGCCTGCGACTCATCTTTTATGGTGAGATGTTCTTTGAGTTTGGGCTCAGAGACTTGTTGGACAACGGTTCAGGCAATGATCAGTTTAATCGTATGATAAAATTAGGATTTGAACAGAGTTTCTAGATGTTTCACGTGAAACATGGGTATATACGTATGAAATTAAGGCGATTTGTGGTAACTGCAGCCAGAAAACGTGGCTTAAGCGAAGGAGGTATATATGGTCAAAGAGCTTAGCGATAGTGACTTCCACCAGGAAGTCGACAAATCCGATCTACCCTATCTTGTTGATTTCTGGGCAGTATGGTGTCCTCCCTGCGCTATGGTGGCGCCAGTTCTGGAGGAGATAGCCAACGAATATGATGGTAAAGTCTACATAGGGAAAATTAATGTAGATAACGAGATAAAGACCGCCAATGAATACGTCATTCAGAATATTCCAACCATGCTTGTATTCAAACAAGGCAAAGAAGTTGAGAGAATTATCGGCGCATTACCAAAGGAACAGATCGTGAAGAAATTGGAAAAACACATGGCAGAATAACGGGGGGTAATATGATAAAAAATCTACTGAAACTCTTGCTTATATTGGGGATGGTTGTCATTGCTTGTGGTTCAAAAGAGCAAACAAGCCAGTCAGGAGTGATAGATTTTTCGCTCTTTTCCCTCGAAGGAGAAGAATATACGCTGTCAGAACTGAAGGGTCAGGTTGTCATCATCGACTTCTGGGCGACTTGGTGCCCACCGTGTAGAAATAGCATACCGACTTTTATCAGGTTATATGAAAAGTACCATGAGCAAGGTTTCACCATACTCGGTATCGGCCTTGATGATGCGCAGGCTTTAGTCGATTTCCAGAAGCAGATGAAGATAACGTACCCGATTTTTGTGGGTGACAAGGATTTAGCAAAGGACTATGGTGTCACTGGCATTCCTAAGACTATCTTCATTGACAAGAAAGGCGAGATCAGAAAAACACAAACCGGTTTTGCTCCTGAACTTGAGGCAACCTTTGATGCGCTGGTTGATTCATTGCTCAGGGAGTAATCTGAACAAGCTGAGGTAGCTGTTATGATAAGGTTAACTTGGGCAAAAGGCCTGCAATTCACGGCTGAGGATGACCATGATCACAAAATCGTGGTTGATACTGAAAAGGAGTTCGGGGGCCTGGACCAGGGTTTCAGGCCCATGGATTTGCTCTTAGTTTCTTTGGCTGGTTGTATGGGCATGGATATCGCTGGTATCTTGAAGAAGAAAGGTGGTAAGATCGACAGTTTTGTGATCGATGTCGAGGGCATTAAAGCAGAAGACCATCCTCACAAATTTACAAAGATTACCGTAACGATGAAGTGTGAGGGCGATTATAAGCGTGAAGATCTGCTTCGGTCTTTTGAACTCTCGCGAGACAAATACTGCTCAGTCACTGCAACACTGGGCGACAAGCCAGAACTCGAGTTTGTTATTTAGTTAGATTGATTCAACTTTACTACCTTAAGCAAGAAATTTTCCTTCAAATATCTTATCGCACAAAAGTAGATACCGCTCGGTAACTCATTACCTGCATCATCATCACCAAACCACTCAACTGATGACTGATGAGCGATAACAGATGACTGCCCGAAATCTTTAACCAGTTTACCAGTGCTATCATAGATCTTAAACTCAGAACCATTTTTCCCTGCTCGAAGTTCTTCATCGGTCATCTGAATTCTGATATCCGTCATCTGTCTAAATGGATTAGGTCTGGCCGATATGTTCGTCTTGTACACTTGACGGTCTTCCTGGATGCCGATTGGGTAGCCGAAATCGTGGAAATAAATACTGTATGGGGGATTATCGCCCTGTGTCCATATCAGATATGCCCCGCTGGTACTGGGAAACCGAACAGACTCCTGAATACTCAATGCCCCCTGTGTCCATCCAGACATGAAGTAGTATAGATCGTAGAGTATGTCGTTGTACCCGGCAGAATCCTCTTGCCAGAAGAGATAGCTCCAGGTAAACCCTACGGTTGATACTACTGGATACGTCGAATACCCTGGGGTTGGATAACC
>DAOVAN010000006.1 GCA_030671005.1 Caldifarciminota bacterium | reverse complement strand
TCTCCAGGGTGATGACGAGATCCACGGTTTCCCCCGGCTCGAGCACCGCATTGCCATTACCACCCGATATTGTATGATCCTGATACGTCAATACCGGCGCATATACCGTGATTGATACATTAGACGTCCATATGCTGTCGTTAACATCACAGAAGTCTAATGTGAAGTTGATGTTGTGACCATCTGGGCAATTGTCCGTGACCGTGAAACTGTAGTATGGTGAAGATAATGAAGAATCACTCGGCGCGATATTCCCGTACCAGCTCGAATCGGTGCCGAGTGTAGCATTTGGATCCGATTCCGACAGCAGTCCATATACCGAATTCGCCGTAGCTACCCCGATATTCTTTGCCCAAATGCCCAGCTGAATCGTTTCTCCGGGGTTTGCTTGACCATTATTGCCATCGTTTATTATTATTGCTCCGGCAGTAACATAGGGGCCAGACGGCGCGATGACCATGGCGTGACCCTCATAGGGTATGAAATCATGGGCGGTTACCGTGACGTACATGGTATCGCCCGGTGTTGTTGGCGCAATGCTGATCGTGGCGATGCCTGAAGCGTTTGTATATTCTGACACATGCATTTCGGTTGATTGATCAGGGATCCACGCACACACCAGTGCGTTCTCGAGTGAACTTCCGCCCCCCGTGACCGTGACCGTAAAATCGGCAGTACCAGGAATCACTGCTCCGTCGTGGGTGACGACCATTGTGGTGGGGACGTCGGTCCACAGATCCAACGAAGGATCACCCAGTACGTGGTAGCCCTCATAGTAGTATCGCTTCGTCCAAGCGCTCGTCCCGGAAAGTTCGACACCATCGTACATACCATCCAATGTGAAGCGTGCATGTTCATATATCGAGTCGGCGTAGATCGCCTCATACCATTCCTTTTGCAGCCAGTCGTCCTCGTCCCAATAGGTTGAAGGACAGGCACCGTAGTAGGCTACTGCGCCGCCGTTATCTTTACGTATCCAGGATTCACCACCACACATGTTGGTCCAGCCGAAATTGTTTGCATTGCAGCAGTGACCCGTGGCAATCGTCAGTTTGTCGCCGTTGGTCAGCTGATTAACATGGGAAACTTGAAAGGGCGGGCCATCGTACCAGCCATCGTCACTACCATGACCTGACATCGTGGTCAAAATTCTTCCGTCATTCACATTGGTAAAGACATCGGCGGTTGTTGCGCCGTAGGTCTGTTCATAGACTTTGTATGTCGTGTAGCCATTGGGGTCCATGAAATTCGTGGTGCAATAGTTGTGTGTTCCCTCGGTTATCGTATAGTTATCATTGCCTGAGAGGAACGCATCCTTTTTAAACCAGGATGCTGGGGTTGGTAATTGAGCCTTCTCGTATATCAGAATCTTATCGACAATGGTTGTGATGTGGGCTGGGGTTTCGACTGACAACCTTCCGTAAAAGATGTCAGGGAGATAACCTGTGCCATCGGTCTCTGCATAGTAGAGATCAGTAACCTTGCCTGAGTTACTGCCTATCGGAGCCGGCATATAGCCGCCATTCACGTCACCAACAAGCAAGAGGTACGTTGGCTGTGGAACCTGCGCGTCGATGTAACTTTCGATGCCAGCAATATTCCATGAGCTAATACTATCCTGATTCGCCACCTTTACCTTGAACCCTTTCTGCTTCAACCAGTAGGCAAGGTCGTTTACTCCGGTTTCGAAGTTATCGTGAGTTATTATTAGATAGTGAATCGGCAGAGGTACTACATCCCGCATGATATTGTCGTAGAGATTGTAGTTGAGGACCCGGCGCTCGATGAAGTCTTCATACACCGTTGAATAATCCCGTACCACCATTTCCCGTGTGCGCGCCATGTCGCCACCAACAAAGGTGATTTCCAGCTGAAGATCGGTGTAGCATCTGATAGTCTGTGTGATTGGATTATACTGGACCGGCGCGATCTCGACGACGGCTAAGCGATGTCCTCTCATGACATCATCACTCACGGTTCTCGCTATGGTTTGAGGATGAAAGCCATCGTAGTTGTAGGTTTTTTCGTCGATGACAAGTACTGGTTTCTCGCCGGGCAGTTTCAAGACCGGTGCGAGCGCGGGTATTATTCTCTCTTCGACACCGAGCGTAGGCAATGGAATGTCCTGGTATGCCATGTTAACTACTTCGACGTTTATGGTGGCGCCATGAGGGATACCAATCGTTTTCTTAATGGTGGGTAGGTTTGGCTTGCCGATTTCTCCAGTGTGATATCCATCAGGGATGCTCAGGAGTACAAAATTCTCATTCTCCGTGTTGAGCATGTGTTTCGTATCGATTTCATTAATGCGCGCCCCAAAGGTGTTGATATTGAGGCTGAGTGAAAACTCATTGGCCGAGATTACTGCTATCTCCGGCGCTTTCTCCACCCCGCCCGGGGTGAACGATATCCATCTCGCACTGAGCAAGGTGCACGTGAGGAGTACTAATCCTAAGAGTCTCCCCTTGCTTATGTTATTAAGAAGCATCAGACCTCCTATGATGATTGTGTTTAACTTGCGTGAAAATAAATGTTGTCTTCAAAAGTCTTAAGTCTCATCATTTAGATTTCTCCACTAAATATCAATAAAATAAGCGCAACTATATCCAAATCCTAGCCACTGTCAATAATCGCCCGCCTCTAAATGGGGAGGGGGGTCCAAAAGGGGGGTTATTAGCATAGGAGGTGTCTTATTGGACCTCCCTCCTTGAATCTGATATTCGTTTTTTGATTATATTGTGCAATTATAACGATATTCGCGGATTTGTCAACATCAAACGAGGGATACAGCTAGCTTGTAGGGCTCGTGTCAGGATATTGTGGATTTTGACGTTGAGCAGTCCTTGATGAGGTAATATAAATCAATATCTGAACAGCACACCGCCCCAGGTGAACCCTGCACCAAAGGCGATCATGAGTATCAAGTCGCCCTTGTGCACGCGCCCTTCTTGTATTGCCTGATCAAGGGCAATCGGGATGGAAGCGGCTGAGGTATTGCCATGACGGTCTATGTTCACGAGTACCTTTTCCATGGGTATGTTGAGGCGCTTGGCGCTTGCTTCAATAATTCTAATATTGGCTTGATGCGGTATGAGTAGCGCTACTTCCGAGGCGGGGATTTTTGCTTTCTCTAATGTTTTGACAGCCGCCTCTGACATTGCTCGGACCGCCACTTTGAATACTTCGTTGCCCTGCATTTTTACGTAGTGGAGCCGTTTTTCTACTGACTCATGCGTTGCCGGAATTCTTGAGCCGCCGCCTGGTTGCCACAGGAGATTCCAGGAAGAACCATCGGCCGTAAAATACGATGAGAGTATTCCATCTTCACCATCTGATTTCTTTATGAGGGCGGCGCCAGCTCCATCGCCAAATAGCACGCACGTGGTGCGGTCTGTGTAATCTGTGATCTTACTCAGAATGTCGGCACCAATGACCAGAATGTTGTCGTAACCGTTGTTGACAAAACTCTCCGCAATGGCAAGACCATAGAGGAAACCTGTGCATCCGGCAGAAACATCGAATGCAATCACCCGGGGGGCGCCGATCCGTGTTTGCACAAGACACGCGGTCGATGGAAAAAGCATGTCCGGAGTAGCTGTGGCGACGATGATCGCACCGATATCCTTGGGTTTAAGACATGCTGATTTGAGGGCGCGTTGGGCGGCGATCAAGGAGAGATCACTGGTCGCCTGGTTATCGGCGGCGATGTGTCTTTCCTTAATTCCGGATCTTGTTGTTATCCATTCGTCGGATGTTTCCACGATTTTTTCCAGGTCGAAGTTGGTGAGTATTTTTTCTGGGACATAACTGCCAATTCCGGCGATGGAAACTCTCATTAAGGCACCCTCTTTCGTATTTCTTCTATGAGGTTGTGTTCGGCACATGTCTTGGCTAGTCTCATCGCATTCTTCAAGGCTTGGGGCGAAGAGCGGCCATGACACACGATCACGACACCATTAACACCCAACAGGATACCGCCGCCGTATTCTTCGTAGTTGAACTTTGCCTTCAAATCCTTGACGGCGGGTTTCACCAAGTAACGGCCAAATCTGCGGCGCATTGCAGCGTCCACGGTGTCTCTCAACATATTCCATATGATGTCTATCATTCCTTCAGAGAATTTCAGTACCACATTGCCGGTGAAACCATCGCAGATAACCACATCGGCAAATCCTTTCATTATGTCGTTGCCCTCGATGTTGCCGATGAAGTTCAAGCCGCTCGCTTGAAGATTCTGGTATGCTTTTTGCCGTATTTCATCGCCCTTTACGCTTTCGATGCCAATGTTTAGCATTGCAATACGCGGTTTTCTTTTCTTTAGCACAATCTCGGCGAACGCAGAACCCATGAGTCCGTAGTTGTAGTAATCAGCTGTTTTGGGATGGATATTTGCACCGACGTCGATCATTACTGAATAACCGTGTGCAGTGGGTACGGTAATCGCGAGACCGGGTTTTGTCACGCCCTCGATCATGCGCAGATTTATCATGCTGAAGCCGAGTATCGCTCCGGTGTTACCGGCGCTCACGACCGCATTAACCTCTCCATTTTTCAACGTGTTTAAGAGAATACCCAAGGAAGAATTCTTCTTTTGACGTACGGCGACGGTGGGTATTTCATGCATGCCGACCACTTCATCGGCAAGACGGAAATTGTACCCAAGATCTGTGACATCATTTTCGTAATCACCTTTGCCAACCACCAAGATGTCGCATAGCGGATCTTCCTTGAGCAATTTCAAAGCACTCAATTCGGTGATCGGAGCCGTGTCTGATCCCATCAAATCGAAGCCGACAATCAACCTTTCTCCTTTTCCTCTTTGGGTGCTACAACCAGCTTGTTGTTATAGGTGCCACAGTTCGGGCAGATTCGATGCGGCAGTTTTGGACTGTGGCATTTGGGGCACTCCACATAACTCGCAGTTTTGATTTTTTTCTGAGAACGCCGCTTATGCGTCCTCGAATGCGATTGTTTTCTTTTCGGTAAAGCCATCTAACCTCCTTCAAAGAAATGCTGCAGAATTATCATAATCAGGTAAACTTCCACTCTACATGCAGTCATGGACCGATCTTAATAACTGACTGGCTATTTCTGAGGATATAGATCGGTGGCGGCAAACCAGTTGTTCAGGCATTCGATGCGTTTGCGCTTGTCCTCAGGCAGTTTGAAGGGCCGTCCACGACAATCTAAGACTGCACCCACTATGCCACCTCGGATTGTGGCTTCGATTGGTTTGCCTCGACCATCACCAACATCGAATCCTTTTTCAGGGTGCAGTGTAACCTTTGCTTCCTCATCGATACCTAACGGGAGCATGACAAGCTCACCGTATTTTACCTGATGGTCTTCGGTCTTGCCGTCTCCGCGTTCGATCGTCAGCTTCAGAACTTTGGCGCCTTCCTTACCTGCGCCGACCGGTGCAATGCATGTGCCGAGTGGAATCAGACAATCTTTGTTAAAGACCTCGGTCGCCGACTTTTCGTGTACGGTGGACAGCACACCGAGGTGTGGCATCATGAAAATCGAGTCGACGGTGAGTCTGGTTATGCCTTCGGGTAGGAAGGCATCGATGAGCATCAATGCTGCTTGATTCCGGCGCGGGGCATGTGAGAGTATGCCACCGGAACCGATGATGAGATTCAACCCCATCAGATCGATTAACGTCTCACCAGTCATCGACTGACTGAAGGCATCAGATATTGTTCTTTCCTGCTGTATTCCTTTCAGTCCCACGGCCATGGACTTATGTTGTTCGAAAGCCAATCTTAGTGCCTCACGTGCTATCGCCTGTTCGATTTTCAGGTCCTCCAGGGTATGAGGAATCGTCGTCGGCCGTATCATTTTGTTTCTTATTCGGTTTCTGAGGTCTCGTTCCTCAATTTCAATCGGTAGCCAGCGTATGATATTTTCGATGCCGGTTTCGGCCAGAACATTGCTTATCGAGTAGGACATGCCGAGATTGGCGCTGACTGTTCGGTTGAATACCTCCTGAAAAACAGAAAAGACGTCGGTCGTCGCTCCTCCGATGTCGACGCCAATGACCGCGATTTTTTCCTTCTTGGCTACAGTTTCAACAAGCAAGCCAACCGCACCCGGCGTCGGCATGATCGGGACGTCGGTTTTCTGCATCAGTGTCTTGTAACCCGGGGCATGTGCCATGACGTGTTCCATGAATTGGTCGTGGATCTTATTGCGTGCGGGGTTGAGGTTTTCCCTTTCGAGGACAGGTCTGAGATTCTCGACGACTACGAGCGCCGTGTTCTCCTTCAGTGTTTTCAATATCATGTCGCGTGCCTCTTTGTTGCCCGCGTATATCACTGGTAGCTGATAACCGACGCCAAATCGGGGCCGCGGGTCGGCGGCTTTTATCAATTCTGCTAATTCCACGACGTGGGAGACCGTGCCACCATCGATACCGCCGGAAAGTAAAATCATGTCCGGCCTGAGGTTTCTTATGCGTTCGATTTTTTCATGGGGTAACCGTCCGTCATTAGATGCAATGACGTCCATTACGATTGCTCCGGCCCCCAAGGCGGCCCGCGCTGCACTCTCTGCAGTCATGGTGAGTACGACGCCGGCAACCATCATCTGTAAACCACCACCTGCTGAGGAAGTCGAGACATAAAAGTCCACGCCCTCACCGTTTTTCACGCCTTTGATGATATTCTCTCCGTCGAGGATCTTGACCTTTGAAAGTTCCTCGACTTCCATTACCGAATTGAGAACACCCTTGGTGACGTCTTCAAATGGTGCTTCGACCGTGGTGGGCGCTTCACCCCTGACGATGAGGCGATATTCATCTCCTCTTTTTTCGATTAAAATTGCCTTGGTTGTGGTGCTTCCACAATCAGTGGCGAGAATTCTTTTCGGTTCTTTTCCTTTCATCCTTTTCCTCCTCAAGACGTTCGATTTCACAAATCAATGCTTCAATATTATTCCGGTCTTCCAGCATCGCAGCGATCTCCTCATATTCACGGTAAGAAAACAGCGCGCGATAGAAGGGCTGCATGAAAATCAGAAATTGATTTCCCAAGAAAGATATTGGCTTTGATGATTCCAGAAAGATTATCGCTACCGGTGCGAGGCGATAATCGATAACCTTCTGGGCAATCTTGCCAATCAGAAATTTCTTCCGCTCTTCGGTTACTTCAAATCCTATGTCTTCCATCGTATCTTCAATTCTTTGATAGCCTTGATCTCGTCAAGACGGCGCACCGGAGTGCTCTGCGGTGCGTTTTTCAAAACTTCAGGATTCTCTCTTGCTTCCTCGAGAATTTTTATCATCGTTTCAATGAAAGCATCCAGGGTTTCTTTTGATTCGCTGTCAGTCGGTTCGATCATCAGTGCCTCACTGACGATCAATGGGAAATATACAGTAGGTGCATGTAGTCCATAGTCCAGAAGCCTCTTTGCCACATCGAGAGTTCTTAGTCCCCGCTCCTTTAGCTTTCTTCCCGATAGCACACCTTCGTGCATGCAGTAGCCAGGAAATGGTAGATAATAGTGGTCCTTTAGCGATTGGATGATGTAATTCGCGTTGAGTATAGCCGATTTCGATATCTGTCTCAGCCCCTCGTGACCGACAATCCTGAAAAACGTATAGGCCTTTACCATCACCAGAAAATTGCCATAGAATGTTTGTACCTTGCCGATAGAGTCGGGTAAGTCGAAATCAAAGTAGTATGTTTCGTCCTTCTTGGCTATCACGGGTGCCGGGAGAAACGGTGCGAGCATCTTTGTTACGGCAACTGGTCCCGAACCTGGCCCGCCACCCCCATGGGGGGTCGAAAAAGTCTTGTGCAGATTGAAATGCACTGCGTCGAATCCCATGTCGCCGGGTCGTGTTATGCCTAAGAGTGCGTTTAGGTTTGCACCGTCCAGATATACCAGACCGCCCTTGTCATGTACGATATCCGTGATCTGCATGATGTTCTTTTCGAAAAGACCCAAGGTATTTGGGTTTGTCAGCATCAGCCCGGCAACTTCCGGTGTCATCAGTTCGGTCAATTTTTCAATGTCCACCAGGCCCTTCTCATTCGACGGTAGTGTGAGCGGCCTGAAACCGGAGAAATTGACGCTCGCAGGATTCGTTCCATGTGCGGAGTCCGGTACGAGAATGGATCGTCTTGTTTCCTTTTTCTTGTTATAGTATGCCTTGAACATGCTTATTGCAGTGAATTCTCCCTGAGCGCCGGCAGCTGGCTGCAGTGTAATGCCGTCGAGGTTGACGATGGCCTTCAGATAATCACCGAGCTCGTACATGAGTTGCATGGCGCCTTGAGCAGTGGCTGTACTACCCAGCGGATGCAATTTTGTGAAACCGGATAACCTCACGAGTTCTTCGTTAATTTTTGGATTATATTTCATCGTACATGATCCCAGGGGATAGAAGTTCTTGTCGACATGGTGGTTCATTGTTGATAGGTTAACAAAGTGTCTCATGATTTCCGGTTCGCTGACCTCAGGCAGTGGTGCATGGGTCTGGCGGCGCTGGTTCTCGGGAAGCCTGTATAGAGGTACATCCTGCTTTGGCAAGGAATAGCCCCTTCGGCCGGGCTTTGTTCTCTCGATAATCAGTTCCATGCTTATTTTCCTCTGCAAATCTGTACAAATTTTGCAAATGAACGATCATAGGTGCGTTCGATTCCATCAGGAAAACAACACGCGGGAAGTTCTTGCATGCTTAGGTGATAACTGAGACAATCACAACACTTGCCTTTTCTCGAACATGGTTCATAAGTGCAGTTGCAATTCTTCAAATTGTCCTTTATTTTGCATTCCATCAGCAATTATACCAAAAAAAAACGTGGTGTCAACGGGACAGAGTCTATGCGCCAGGATGTCAGAACGGATTGCCGTTCCCCTTCTCAGGGAGGTTGACACAAGACCAGACATAAGTAGAATTGGCCTGGGCGATTACACATGGGGCCATTGGAAATCATCGAGTATCTTTACTTTTATCATATGCACAATGATCGATCAAGACCTGGGAGGTTAGGATGATGGTATTGCATTATGTGTCGATGACGATCGGAATAATCGGCATCGTGATCGTCTGCTGGGGTGTGTTCCTCGGGCTTCTAGATTTCCTACACATAGAATTTGACCACCTCCGAGGGGTCAATATACGCAATCGCCGGTATTTGCTCAGACATCACCTCGGCTCGTACTTGTTGGTCGGTCTGGAATTTCTCATTGCCGCGGATGTTGTGAGGACGATAATACGACCCACGCTCATCGAATTAGCGATACTCGGTTCGATCATTGCCATCCGGACAGCCCTTAGCTTCTTCCTTAACATGGAGATGAAGCATCCGCATTACCACTCGGAGGATACGACAAAAGCGGCATGAGGTCAGTTATCCGATTGTCCGTTTCGAGTATCGTAGCGAAAAAATATATGACATTCGGTAAGAACAGGAGGCAGTGTGGCAAAGACAAGTATTCAACAACTGAATGATTATGGTCAGAGTGTTTGGTTAGATTACATAAGCCGTTCACTACTCGATACGGGACAACTGAAACAGCTGATCGAGCAAGGCGTGAGTGGTATGACTTCGAATCCGACAATATTTGATAAGGCAGTTAGCAAGAGTGAAGACTATGATGCAAACATACTACAGTTGAGGGCGGCCAACAAGACCACGTTTGAGATCTATGATGATATTACCGTAAAAGATATTCAGGATGCGGCTGATGCCTTCATACCGACATATGAAGCGACGGGTGGTTCAGATGGTTATGTGAGTCTCGAGATCAACCCCAAACTCGCCCACAGCACAGACCAGACAATAGCCGAAGGCAAAAGGCTACATGAGAAGGTGGGTCGACCCAATGTCATGTTCAAGGTGCCATCAACCGATGCCGGGTTTCCGGCGATCGCTGCCTTATTGACCGAAGGTATCAACATCAACGTGACGCTCATTTTTTCTCTAAAGCAATATGTCAGTACAGCCGAGGCGTATCTGCAAGGGATCCATAATTTACTGAGCCGGGGCGGCGACGCACGCCGCGTAAGGTCGGTTGCCAGTGTTTTCGTGAGTCGCGTCGATACTCTGACTGACAAGCTCATCGATGAACGGTTGAAAAAGGAATCTGATGCAGATGCCAGAGAAGAGCTTCAGGGCCTTCAAGGTAAGACAGCAGGCGCAAATTCAGCGATAATATTCAACAAATACAAAGAGATATTCTCGGGTGAGAAGTTCAAGGGTGTGCAGGAAAAGGGAGGCAATGTCCAGAGATTGCTCTGGGGTTCGACTAGCACTAAGAATCCTGCATATAGTGATACCAAGTATGTCACGGAACTCATTGGTAAGAACACCGTCAATACAATTCCCGAACCGGCGTTGCGTGCTTTCCTAGATCATGGTGTAGTGAATGAGGCATTGCCGGGTGATATGCAACGCGCTCACGAGACTATCAACCGGTTACAGAAATATGGAATAAGCATAGATAAGGTCTGCCAAAAGCTGCTGGAGGATGGCGTAGTGGCTTTTGAGAAATCGTTCGACTCTTTATTGCGGTCGATCGAAGAGAAGGCCAGCAAATTGTGATTAACTCATAATGAAAGATGACGAACGACAGCAAATGGGATATTCTCGGTTGAGCTGGTGCTGGATCGCGTGATGCCCAATTCCTGAGTGCTCCCGTCTCATTCAAAGCCTGCTGGCTTGCCTGGGCAGCATTTTACCCAAATACCGACCTGAGCGAGTAGGATTTCCGGCTCTTGCTCTGATTTCTTGACAAAACTAAACTTTCGGCTATAATATGTGTCTAAAGGGCGAATAGCTCAGTTGGTGAGAGCGTCTCTCTTACAAGGAGAAGGTCACCCGTTCAAGTCGGGTTTCGCCCATACGCAGTAAGGATATAGTAATAAAAGGAGAGGAATGTGCCTAAGGGTCAAAGAGGTATAAGAGGGGGACTAAGGCCCCACCTTGAGGATCCCTACCTGATAAGGAAGAGCTACAAAGAACCAACCGTATGTCCACGTTGCGGTTTGGTTTACCGGTACCGGCGCTGGCAGAGAATGCCTGACTTCGATGTGAAAGAAGCAGTCCAGAAGCATAAGTGTCCTGCGTGCCGCAAAGAGGAAGATCATTATGTGATGGGCATTGTCAGTATTTCTGGGAATTTTTTCAAGCAGAGGCGTGAAGAGATTGTAAATATGTTGAGAAACGAGGAAAAGAAGACTCTGGCGCATAATCCTCTTGATCGGATTATGGGGATCATAGAGGATGAAAAGGGTGTCAGAATTGAGACTACTTCGGAGAACTTAGCTGTACACCTGGGGCGTATGCTTTATCACGCCTATGGTGGCGATGTTGAATATCAATTCTCTGATGAACAGAAATTGGCAAGGGTCTTTTGGCATAGAGAAAAGAAGGAGGATAGATGAAAATAAGGCCACTTTATGACCATATTCTTGTTGAAAGAATAGAAGAGGAAATGAAGAAAGGCGGTATCATTATTCCGGATACGGCTAAAGAGAAACCTCAGCAGGGAAAAGTGATTGCGGTTGGTGGTGGACGCAGGGATGAGAAAGGTAAACAGATTCCGCTTGAGGTCAAGAAAGGTGATACGATTCTTTTCGGAAAATACGCTGGAACCGAAGTGAAGATTGAAGACCATGAGTACCTAATCATTCGCGAGGATGATATTTTAGGTATCATTGAGAAGACGAAATAAAAAGGAGACAGAAAATGGCAGCCAAAGAAATCAAATTTAACGAAGAGGCAAGGCGATCAATACTAAGGGGTGTCAAACTACTCTCAGATGCGGTTAAGGTCACACTTGGCCCAAAGGGAAGAAATGTAATCCTGGAAAAGAAGTTTGGTGCGCCGACCATTACCAAGGATGGTGTCACGGTTGCAAAAGAGATCGATTTAGAAGATAGGTTCGAAAACATGGGTGCCCAGATGGTGAAGGAGGTTGCATCCAAGACTTCGGATGTTGCCGGTGATGGTACGACAACCGCCACAATACTTGCCGAAGCGATTTATCGCGAAGGCCTAAAGACGGTGACGGCCGGCGCGAATGCCATGGAAGTCAAGAAAGGGATTGACAAGGCCGTTGAGATTGTTGTCGATTATTTGCAAAAGCTATCGACGCCGGTCAAGGGTACGAGCGACATTGCCCAGGTTGCCGCGATATCAGCCAATAACGATGAGACGATTGGCAAGTTAATCGCCGACGCCATGGAGAAAGTCGGCAAGGATGGCGTCATTACGGTTGAAGAAGCCAAGGGTATGGAGACGACACTTGATGTTGTCGAGGGTATGCAGTTTGACCGCGGATATCTCTCACCCTATTTCATTACCAATCCCGAACGAATGGAATGCGTGCTCGAAGATGTTTACATTCTCCTGTACGAGAAGAAGATAAGTGCGATGAAGGATTTGGTGCCGCTGCTGGAGAAAGTGGCGCAGAAAGGTAGGCCCGTTGTGATCCTCTGCGAAGAGGTCGATGGTGAAGCCTTGGCTACGCTGGTCGTCAACAAGATCAGAGGAACGTTGTCTTGTGCGGCGGTAAAGGCACCAGGTTATGGCGATCGTCGTCGAGCGATGCTTGAGGATATAGCCGTGCTCACCGGGGGCAAGTTGGTCTCTGAGGATATTGGTATCAAACTGGAGAATATTCAGGTATCTGATCTTGGTCGTGCAAAGCGGATTACGATTGATAAAGAGAATACTACAATCATTGAGGGTGCAGGGAAGAAAGACGATATTAAGGCGCGTATTGGTCAGATAAAGAATGAGATTGATGAAACGACATCGGATTACGACAAAGAGAAGTTACAGGAACGCTTGGCAAAACTGGCTGGTGGTGTTGCCGTCTTGAACGTTGGCGCAGCAACTGAAGTGGCCATGAAGGAAAAGAAAGCACGCGTCGAGGACGCGCTTCATGCAACGAGGGCGGCGGTTGAGGAAGGTATTGTCCCGGGTGGCGGGGTAGCTTTGATTCGGGCATTGCCCGATCTCGTAAAGATGAAGCTGCCGGGCGACCAGCAGATCGGCGTACAGATCGTGAAGCGCTCCATGGAAGAACCGACACGCCAGTTGGCCGAGAACGCCGGTAAGGAAGGTTCGGTTATCGTTGAACAAGTGAAGAAAGAAAAGGCGAGCATTGGGTACAACGTGATGAGTGAGAAATTCGAGGACATGGTAGTAGCCGGGATTATCGATCCGACCAAGGTCACGCGTACGGCATTGCAAAATGCCGCGAGTATTGCAAGCTTGATGGTAACGACCGAGGCAGTGGTTGTTGAAAAACCTGAAGAGGAAAAGCCACCGATGGGGCCGCCCGGCGGATACGGTGGTGAGTACTAAGAACAAAATATAGGAGGTTGGGGTTGGGAGGCAGGCATTCGAGCCTCCTGGCCCTAACTCTCCTGCTATTCGAGAATGCCAACGTACGAATACGAATGTAAAGAATGCCAGTATCGATTCGAAGAATTCCAAAAGATAACCGATAAACCGTTGTCAACATGCCCGAAATGCAAAGGGCAGTTGCGCCGGCTAATATCCGGGGGTATCGGTTTAATATTCAAGGGTAGTGGGTTTTACGTAACCGATTACAAAAAATCAAACTTACCAGCAAAAAGCGAGGAAAAAGGTAAGCAACTGCAGAAGAGTGTTGAAAAGCCAAAACCGTTGGCAAAGAAAGAGCAACACAAGAAGCAAAATAACAAGAGATAACCATCGATGCACGGCGTCGCCCGATTTCTTATCCTCACAGGTGTAGTATTTGTGATTCTGGGAGTGCTTTTGATGCTGTTTCCAAAGATCCCGGCACTGAGAATGCCAGGCGATATCGTAATCAAGCGAGATAACTTTGTGCTGTACTTCCCGATCGTGAGTAGCATAGTGTTGTCCATTATCATAACGATAGTCCTGAATATCATAATACGCAGGTAACCGCGGTATTCACCGCCTACAACCTTTACCAATGAAGCATATACTCTTCGAGGCGCCGGTCTTTTTCTGTGCCGGTGAACCATCGGGTGATATGTATGCTGGTTTGCTCATTAGGGAATTGAAGGAAAGGTTCCCCAAGATGAGGATTTTCGGAGTGGGTGGTAATTGCATGCGAGAAAGCGGTGCCGACATCGTGTTCCAGAATGAGCAATTGATGGCTTTTGGATTGATGGACGGTTTGCGTTCTGCGTTCAATAATTATTCCTTTTACAGGAAAATTGCCCGCACCATTTATCGTGTGAAGCCGAGAACATTCGTTGCCGTAGCATATCCAGGGATGAACCTGCTGTTATGCTGGTATGCAAGGAAACTGGGCATCAAGGTTTACTATTATCTGCCCCCCCAAATTTGGGCGTGGGGTACGTTTCGCAAATTCTTCATCAAGAAATGGGTTGATGTCGTCATTACGGTTTTTCCTTTTGAGGCTAAATTCTACAGGGGTATAGGAATCGAAACTGTGCAGATCCGTAATCCACTAATACGTGAATTGAGTGCCTACAAAAGGAATGACTACACAAAGAGGATCGGGTTCATGCCCGGTTCAAGACCGTCGCAGATTGAGCGGAACATGCCGGTTATCATGGAATTGATGAGCATGCTGGGTGTACAATTACAGGGTACCGAGTTTTGCTTGATAGCACATGATCCGAGGCAAGCCCGTGGTTTGAAAAAGACTGTGCAGGGTCGAGCCTGTGTCGTCGGTGAGAATCGATATCAGACGATGAAAAACTGTGATCTGCTGGTCACTACTTCGGGCACGGCAACCTTTGAGGCTGCGCTGCTGGACGTGCCTCAGCTTTTCTTCAGCCGGCCATCGGTTGTTGATTATCATATATTCCGAAGATTCTTGAGGGTCAGTGAATACAACTTAGCCAACATCTATTTTGGTCGGAAGGTTGCACCTAGTTACGTTGGGTGCGATAGAAGAGAACTGGTGAAAAGCATGTATGATATGCTAGTCAAACATATGAGGTCAGGAAGGAATAAACCTCGAGGCACATAGGGGAGTCAAATACCTATGAAGGAGGTCCAATGAGGACATTACCATTGGTTGCATTAGCGTTAATATTCACGATTACGGCAGGATTTGCACAAGAAATGGCCGCGCCGTGTACTGCCGAGAAGCATATGCATTCAGGTATGAAGCATGGACTGGAGATGCTTGACTTGACCGCGGAGCAGACCGAGAAGATCGATGCAATAAAGATGGAGACGGAAAAGGGAGTCATTCCTGTGAAATCTGATATTGAACTGAAGCGGCTCGATTTGGAAAAGGAGATGAAGCTTGAAACACCGGATCGCGATGGAATCATGACACTGGTTAAAGATATCCATGCTCTGGAATTGAAGATAAAGCAGGCAAGAGTTGATCAGCACTTGAAGATCCATGGCGTGTTGACACCTGAGCAAAGGGCGGAGATGTCGAAACAGATGCACAAGGGCATGAAATTTGATGTAATGGAAGGCTGCTGCGAGCACCGCGTTAAGATCATCAAGAAATATTGTGGGGGATGCAAGGGTGAGGGTGAAGTTCATACACCCTGCGAAAAGCACGAAAAAGAGTAATTCGTTTAGTTGGGAATTTTCTATTGTGTCAAGGCGGGTTTAATGCCCGCCTTTTTTTGTGGCACTCAGAGTAAACCGGTGCTACAAAAAAACTTAAGCGTGGGGATTCTCAGCGCATGCTATGATTTTCTTGACATCACTAGCTATGGCTGCCTTGAGTGCCTCATCATCGGTGAAGTGTTCTATGCCACGGATGCGCTCAATAAATTTGACGAACACTTCTTTGGCATAAAGATCGCCTGAGAAGTTAATGATATATATTTCAATGAGGTCGTGTCGGCAGAATAGGGCACCCAATAGCTCTTTGGTTTGGAGTATCACCTTCACCTTATATACGCCATCAAGCGGCATGAGTTTGTTTCCCGTCACGTGCAGGTTAATGGTCGGGAAGCCAATTTTTTGTCCCTTACCCTTTCCCTTGATGACTTCACCCCGGAAAGAATATTCACGTCCCAGTAGGTGATTTGCCGCCCTCACATTACCGAGGAGCAATAGCTCCCGGATTCTAGTACTAGATATCGTCCCTTCATCAGAAACCCTGTCCATTATTTGTACCCCGAACACGTTCGGGGTGATTGTTCTCAATGTTTCTGCGGTGCCTTGTCGATTCTTGCCGAAGTGGAAATTCTCCCCGACCACGACAATCGAGGGCTCGATTTTCTCGGCAATGGATTTCACGAATTGGCTAGCCGTGGATTGGGCTAGTTCCTTGGTGAATTTGAAGTAGTAAATGAAATCAACGCCGAGTTCTTCGAATATCCTCTCCTTTTCCCTTTTTGGTGTCAGACAACAGATGGGTGCTTTCTTCAATATAAAAAAGGGCAGTGGGTCGAAAGTGAGGATCCCCACCTTCTTCTCTTCACCGGCCAGTTGTTTCATGTGGTCTACGATCTTTTGGTGCCCGCGATGCACGCCGTCAAAACTACCAATGCCACAAACAGAATTCTTGGTCATCGGATTCTTACTATTCGATAGTACTAGCATTGCGTCGGTTCCATAATGTCGCCCAGTTTCATAGCTTCTGATACGCGGTACGTTCCGATCCTGACCCTGCGTAATGACAAAAGGGTCGCCCCGCAGCCTAGCGCGTTTCCCAGGTCATGGGCAAGGGAACGGATATAGACTCCTTTACCCACGGTTGACTTGAATTTCACTAGCGGGAGGTCTACATCATCAATTTCAAACGATTTGATCGAAACCGCGCGTGCTTTCATCTTGACCTGCTTATTTTGACGACTCAGTTGATATAGTCTCCTGCCATCCTGTTTAAGGGCTGAGAAGCGCGGTGGCGTCTGCTCGATCTTACCGACGAACCCTTGGGCGATGCGTTTCAACGCGGGCAGAGTCGTACGGACGTCGCCTATATTGATTGGCTTCTCTCGTGAACCGGTGATGTCATAAGTATCAGTTGAGAATCCCAGGGAGATTTCACCAGTATATTCTTTATCCCATTGCTGTATGTTCTCGAATTGCTTGGTTGCTTTATTGAGCAGGATGATGAGCAGGCCACTGGCAAATGGATCGAGGGTGCCGGCATGACCAACTTTCTTGTAGCGCTTTTTTAGAATTCGTACAATTTGAAAAGAGCTGAAACCAACTGGTTTGTCAATTAGGAGTAGTGAATTGCACATCTGCTGTTGGGTGATATCATGGATAAGGTTTATGAATTTTTCTTTATGCCATGCAATATTGCCTTCAGTATTTCCTTTTTTGCGGTATGAATGTCTTTTCTTAGTCGAAGTCCTGCGGCTAGACGGTGTCCACCGCCGCCATACTGCCGTGCGAGTTTGTCGACATCGATGATACCGTCGCTTCTCAAGCTAATCCTTGTGTCATTTTTTTCCTCGCGTAAGAATAGTGAAACCCTTACTCCTTTGATCGCCTGGAGAAAGGAAATGAAGTTCTCAGAATCTGACATTTCGGCGCTGCTGTGTTTGAGCATATCCTGGAATAGACACATGATGGCGACGCCATCCTTGACTTCAATGGTGCCCAAGACCTTGGTCAGGAGTTTTGTACCGCACAGTGTCTTGGTATTCATCTGTTTGACAAGGCTGCCGGGTTGGACCCCGAGCCCGACTAATTCGGAGGCGATCTGTAGCGCCTCTTTGGTTGTGTTCGGATATATAAATCCGCCGGTTTCATTGTATATGCCACAGTAGAAAATCTCAGCAAGTGGTTTGTCGATTTTTATCTTCAGACTCTTGAAGATAAAGTAGATTATCTCGCAAGCGGATGACGCGCTCTCATCTATGATGCGTAGAGCGCCGAATGAATTGTTGCTTCGATGGTGGTCGATGTTGATGATCGCCTTGCCCGCTAGTTTATCTTCGTTAACTCTCGGAAAGATTCTTGATATGCCAGCCGAGTCTACTGCCACCAGTAGATCAAAATCCCCTACCTTGCGCGTGAATTGCCAGTCGTGCAAGAGAAACTGGTACCTTAAAGGAATCTTCGAGTGGCAAAAGAGTAAGGGTTTTCTGTGTTTATAGTACTTGATGAGATGTGCGCAGGCCAGCGCAGCCGCGATGCCATCACCGTCCGGATCTCGGTGCGTGGCTACTACAATTTTCTTGCTATTCGCTATTGTCGTTACTAATTTCTTTAAGGAACGCATCTATTTTCTTTCCGTATTCAAAACTGTCATCAATCTTGAATTCAAGATTGGGGATGAATTTCATTCTTATTCTATGAGCCAGGCTCGACCTGATATAACCCTTTGCACGGTTGAGGGTCTCCAATCCTTCTGATTTGTCATCTAGACTTGAAAAATAGACGATGGCCGTTTTCAAATCAATGCTGACGTCGACGGTGGTTATGGTGACGAAGCCAAGGCGTGGATCCTTTATCTCGTGTCCGATGATGTCAGAAATCTCGCGGCTGAGTATTGATGCTATTCTGTCTTTTCTCATTAGATAATATCTAGATCGAAGTTCAATAATGACACGGTACGGAATTTCCGTACGTAATCTAGTACCGCCTTCAATGAAGAATCAACGTGTTGCTTATCGTTGCCACACGTCACGATGCCCAATTGAGCACGCTGCCACAATGAGAGTTCACCAAATTCACAGACAGCAACGTTGTATCGGTTTTTCATTTTTTCTTTAAGGCTGACGACAATTCGTCTTTTGTCCTTCAGTGATTGACAATTTTCGATGTGTAAGTCCAGATGACAGCGACCGATGAAAAACCTATCAGTCATTCTTGCTCTGTTCTTCTTCTATCTTGTAGAAATGTATTATATCCTCTTTTTGGATGTCTGATACATCCTCGAGGCTGACGCCGCACTCGTACCCAAACATCACTTCTTTCACATCTTCCTTGAATCTTTTCAGGGAAACAACCTTGGCCGTCAAAATCTCCTTTTTGTCACGGATCAGGTGTGCGATCGAACTACGCAGGATCTTGCCGTCTTTGACATAACAACCAGCAACCACGCCAACACGCGGGATGTTGAAGACTTCTCTTACTTCGGCTTCGCCAATGAGGATTTCTTTTACCTCGGGTTCCAACATACCCAGCATCGCCGACCTCAGGTCGTCGAGTGCTTCGTAGATCAGACGATACGTTCTGATCTCAACACCTTCACGTTCGGCACTTTCCAGTACGTTCGTGTCAGGTTCGACGTGAAAACCGACGCAGATTGCACCCGTGACCTCAGCCAGCAGAATATCAGATACGTTTATGTTTCCGACACCCTTGTGCACGATTTTGATGGATGCTTCCTCGGTAGTCAATTCCTGCAGTTTTTCATCCAGGGCTTCGACCGAACCAGATGAGTCGCCTTTTAGCAAGACGCGTAACTCCCGCATCTCGCCGGCTTGTATCTTCTCTTGTAGATTCAAGAGCGTTAACTTTGACTTGGGGGCCAATCGTCGACTCCGGTCCATCAACTCTCGCTGCCCAGCCAGTTCGCGTGCCCGATGTTCGTCATCGATTGCGAGGAATATCTCTCCGGCCCGGGGTAACCCGCTGAATCCCAAGACCAGGACAGGGGTCGAAGGGCCTGCGTCGTCTGTTTTTTCCAGTTTCTCATCTAGTAATTCTCTGACGCGCCCAAAATGAGGCCCGCAGACAAAGGGCTCACCCTTGTGCAATGTACCCTCTTGCACAAGGATCGTTGAAACATTGCCTTTACCACGGTCGAGACGTGCCTCAAGGACAACGCCTTTTGCTAACTTGCTGAAGGGTGCCTTAAGATTCAATTCTTCTGATTTCACCAGGATGGCATCTAGTAGATCTGGGATGCCAACACCCTTTAGAGCTGAGACTTCAACGCAAATTGAATTTCCGCCGAATTCCTCGATCACAACATTTGCCTTGGCGAGTTGCGTCTTGACCAAATTGACGTTGGCACTCGGTAGGTCAGTTTTGTTGATGCAGACGATTATGGGTACATTTGCCGCGCGCGCATGGTCTATTGCTTCCACGGTCTGGGGCATGACTCCGTCGTCGGCAGCAACGACCAGGATAACGATGTCAGTCACTTGAGCACCGCGTGCTCTCATGGCCGTGAAAGCCTCATGTCCGGGGGTGTCAAGGAACGTGACTGCTTTTTCGTGATAGTCGACCTGATAGGCAGCCATTTTTTGGGTTATTTTGCCGAACTCTTGTTCAGCGACGCGGAGTTTTGTTATTGCGTCGAGGAGTGTGGTCTTGCCATGATCAACGTGTCCCATGACCGTGACCACGGGCGGGCGTTCCATCAGTTCCACATCCTCGGTGGGTTTCATTTGTTCTTCAATTGAGACCGTCTTCACCTTGCACTTGAATTCATCGCACAGAATAGAGATGGTGTCCAGATCAAGGCGCTGATTCAGACTGACCATCAGTCCTAGATCCATACACTTCTTGATGACGTCGCTGACCTGCTTGTTCAAGGCTTGCGCTACCTCGGCGACGGTCATGAAGTCGGTTACTTCGACGACCTTTTCCTGAGGTGCGGCTTCGACTTTTTGTGGTACCTCACGCTTGTAATGCCTCTTTGTTTCGCGTTTCTCGAGCTTAGCGAGGGTCAATTTGACTTTTTCCTGTATTTCTTCCTTGTTGATCTTCTTCTTCTCTTTTACTCGTGGTTTTGTCCACCGGCGGGTAAACTCCTTTTTGACCCTCTTCTTTTCTTCTGATATCTTCGCCTTCACCTTTTTGATTTCAACTTCGCTGAGAGAGGACATGTGGCTTCTTGCAATAATGCCGATCTCTTTAAGCAGCTTGAGCAGCGCGGCACTTGATAGACCGAGACCCTTGGCTACACTATGAACCTTCTTAGGTGGCATATTCAGACTCCTTTTGCTCCTTTGGTTTCAAGGTTTCCAGCAGCTGACTAACCGCATCGTCATCGAGCGATAGAAGGAATTTCAACTCATCGACGGGTGCGTTGATTACGACAAATACATTCGTGTAGCCTTTCTCGATCAGGGCTTTCTTCAGTTTCGGCTTCAAACCATCGACATCCTGGATTTTCATCTTCGCCAGTTCTTTTGCCTGCATGTCTTTTTCGTATTCCGTAACCTTTTTAATTTCGATGTCGACTTCGCATAATCTCGATGCCAAATCAACATTGACACCATTTTTACCGATCGCCTTTGAATAGTCGTCGTCAGGCACGACCGCAAGGACGTGTCTCTCTCCAATGGGAATAACCTGCTTCACCTTTGCCGGTGACAGGCTGCGCGAGACCTGAATAGTGGGTTCCTTGCTCCATTGTATTATATCGATACGCTCACCCGATAGTTCTTTGACAACCGCTTGTATCCGGCTTCCCCGATAGCCGACACAGGCGCCGATAGGATCAATCTTTGGGTCGAGGGTCTGCACCCCCACCTTGGCCCGGACTCCAGGTTCACGGACGATTTTTTGGACTTGAATGATACCGTCTTTTATTTCCGGTATCTCGTAAAATAGGAGACGCTCAAGGAACTTTGGGTCAGTTCGTGAAAGAACGATCTTCGGACCCCATTGTGCACGGTCGACCCTGTGCACAACCGCTCGAATCGGTGAATCGAGGCGATAATGTTCGGTTCTCATCATGCCGTAGTTGGGAATGACGGCCTCTACCGGTCCCAGATCGACCAGGATTTCATTGCGACTGACTACCTTGACGATGCCCTTTACGATTTCACTGATTTTCTTTTCGTACTCGGCGAGAATTCTGTTGCGCTCGGCTTCGCTGACTTTTTGAGTTAGCGTCTGTTTGACCATTTCAATGGCGGTCCGTCCTAAATCAGAAATCGAGACCGGGATGCGAAATACATCACCCTCCTTGTAGCTCTCATTCTTCTGCAGTGCTTCCTCGAGTGATATTTCGGTTGTGGGGTCAGTCACATTTTCGACAACTTTCTTAACGACAAAAATTCTTATTTCTCCAGTGGATTTGTTCACCGATACCTCAGACTCAGTGTCTTTACCGAATTTTCTCTTCATGCCGCTTGCTATCGCCTCGCCCAATGATTCGATGACATAATCGAACTTGACGCCTCGTGCCCGGGCAATGGATTTCATGCCTTCGATGATCAGGTTAGCTTCGTTTGCCATGGTTTATCTCCTCGACGACTCTCGCCTTTTTGATTGAGTCAAAAGGGATTATGTTTTCGCTGTCCTTTGTGGCCACGATGACACCCTCGCCTCGTGTGCCTCTGAGATACCCCTTCACCTTTTCATCTCCGGTGTCGATTTCTACAACGTTGCCGATTGCCCAGCAGTAGTGCTCGGGTCTCTTCAGGGTTCGTGCGATACCCGGTGACGAAACCTCGAGCGTGTACGGGAAACTTATCAATTCCGAAGCTTGAAGCTCACGCGATATTGTATTACTTGTCTTCTGACAGTCTTTGATTGTAACGCCTCCTTTTTCTTTATCGATATAGACGCGTAGGGTTCGTGTAACGCCATTGTACACTAAATCGTAAAATCTCAAACCCATATCCGTGACAATTTCCTTAATCACAAGTGCGATATCGTTCAAATCTATGTTACTATTCACTTATCCTTTCGTACAGCAGTTTCTTTATCTGCAAACACTTAGTAGCGACTTCCGATTTATCGACGTCAAGGCGTTCTCCGGTCTGTCTCATATAGATATCGATGCGGTTGCTCTTGACGCCTTTAGGGCCAACTGTTACGCGAACCGGAATACCGATCAGATCTGAATCGTTGAACTTGATGCCAGCCGAAATGTCCCTGTCGTCTATAATAATCGATAAACCTGCGTTAGTCAACAACTGAATGACTTCACCGCTCATCTGTGCTACCTTCTCATCGAGTGGATTCAGTACCGTGACATATGTGTCAAAGGGAGCGATGGAGATCGGCCAGGACGCACCACGTTCATCACCTTGCTGTTCACAGGCGCAGGCCATGATTCGCTCCAAACCAATGCCATAGCTGCCCATCACGATAGGCCTTGCCTGACCCTTTTCATCAAGGTAGTTAGCGCCGAGGCTAATAGAATACTTGGTGCCCAGTTTGAATATGTGACCGAGTTCGAGCGCGGTTTGGATATGTATTTCACCGCCACACCTGGTGCATCGATCACCGTGTCTGATCATTCTCAGGTTAACGAATTCTTTCACCCGGGTATCACGCTTCAGGTTAAGTCCCTTGATGTGGTATCCATCTCGATTGGCACCGGTGATCATTCCCTGTGCGTCACGCAGCAACTCATCGGCATAGATGCTGACATTCTCAACACCCACCGGCCCAACAAAACCCGGCTCGGCATCAAAATGCTTTTTTATTTCTTCGGCAGTTGCCGGCTGGTAGTCATGGCCCAGTAGACATACAATTTTATCCTCGTTGATTTCGTAGTCACCGCGGATGAGTATCAGAACAGGTTCCTTGCCGGCTGCGGTGAAGAACATGCTCTTTACGAGATTCTCGGCACAGACATTCAAGAATTCTGTCACTTCTTCGACGGTGCGCTTGCCAGGAGTAGCCACCTGGGTTATTGGTGTGTCGGCGAACGATTTGTGTTCGCCCTGGCCTTCGGCTACCTGCATGTTGGCACGATAATCGCACTGTTTACACGTGGCGAGCTGGTCCTCGCCACCCTCAACGAGTGCTACAAACTCCTTGGACTCACCGGTTCCCATGAGGCCGCCCGATGCCTCGACAATCACAAAGTCGAGACCGCAGCGTTTGAAGATTTTCATGTAAGCATCTCGATGTAGGTTGAAACTCCTGTCCAGTCCCTTTTCGTCACGGTCTAAGCTGTAAGAGTCTTTCATGATGAACTGCCGTGATCTGAGCACGCCGGAACGTGGTCTTGGTTCATCGCGGAATTTTGTCTGTATCTGGTACCACATCTGTGGCAGATCACGGTACGAACGTATCTTGTTGCGCGCAATGTCTGCCACTATTTCTTCATGCGTCGGGCAGAGACAATACTCACGGTCTTTTCGATCCTTCAGCCGGAACATATCATCGCCATACTCTTGCCAGCGTCCAGACTCTTCCCATATTTCCTTGGGTGACAGGGCGGGCATGAGCAATTCCTGGGCACCGATGCGGTCCATCTCCTCGCGGACGATGTTGCTAATTTTCAAAAGGATACGCCAGCCCAGAGGCAAATAGGTATGTATGCCCGATGCGAGTTGTCTTATGAAACCGCCGCGTAAGAGTATGCGATGGCTCTTGCTCTCGGCTTCTTTAGGATCCTCGCGTAGCGTGGCGATCAATGATTTATCGAACTTCATAGCCTGTAATATACCACAAAACTTGGATGTTGTCAATAAAATAAACCAGGTGGAGGTAACCTCTAGGTTAGACCAACATGCGTAAAAAGTGGTCGCTTTTTGCACAATTTCCAAATCCCAAGCACCAAATAACAAACAAATCTCAAAAACCAAAATTCCAAACGGGAAGTACATTAGTGCATAGTTTTGAGCATTTGAATTTATGATTTTGAAATTGTTTAGAGTTTAGGATTTAGTATTTCGGATTTGCCATGTAGGGTGAGCCTAAACGTTTGCCCTACATGGTTACTCCTTGACTTCTAGGTCCGCAAGCATAAAATTGGTTTATGAAGGGTCTAAACGAATATATTGACCAGACGATTCTGAAACCCGATGCTACACAAAGCGATATTCTCCGTTTTCTCGAAACGGTTACGAAATATCGATTCTATGCAGCGGTCGTTAATCCGTGCTGGGTGCCTTCTGTTGT
>DAOVAN010000083.1 GCA_030671005.1 Caldifarciminota bacterium | reverse complement strand
GTTCAAAACTATGTATTGATGCATATCTCGTCTTAAATTCAGGATAACTGAACTTGCTGTTTGGAATTTTGGTTATTTGTATTTGTTTGTTATTTGGTGCTTGAGATTTGGAAATTGAGCGGAAAGGGTTCACTTTCCGCTCACGTCGGGCGGGTCGGTCGTTCGTAATGACGAAATACGCATTTAGGAGGCTATTTCAAAGACTCGGCTATCTGTTTGAACTGCTCCAGCTCGATATTCACCAATTTCAGTGAACGGAGAAATTGCAAGAAAGCGTGAATGTCCATATTTAGAAAATGATCTTCAACCTGACACTCATGCGGTAAATCATAGAAGTATGCACCACTCCCCAATGCATCCTCAAGCCGCCGTATGTTTTCACCTATGACCTTCCTGATGGCATCAACACTGGGCATCGGAAACCGGTCATCGGCCGGCAAAAAGCTATTCAGCACCAGCAATTTTCCTTGCACATCCATTGCGTCAATACCATCTTCGAACAAGGCCTCGGCGATAATAAAACCGTACAGCGAGCCGAATAGGTGCAGGATATGTGTATTATCTCCTTCTGCAGCATACGGAAATTCATGCTGGGCCATCCCGGGCAGAAATTTCCCCTTAATGACGGGCGCCAATGAGTAATTGTACGATCCGGCTCCTTTCCCCTCAAAGATCTTGGTGACCGCCGAGGCATCGCCCGCATATTTCGCGTACACCTTCTTTTCTTTTTCGACGATCTGCACGATCTGCCAACACTTTCCTCCTAATACAAACTTCTCCCGCAAATGAAAAATGCGACCTATCGAGTTCCCCATCGTTACATTGAAGACATCGTATTCCCCGAATGATGTTTCAGCAATATTGGAATGGATCTTGCCCCAATCAATCTTCTTCTCTAACCGGGAGGAATCGAAAAATATGCCCGGCCTCGCATCTTCAACCTTGCGGTCGTCAAACAGTTTCTTAAAGACGGTTTTCACCTCTTCTTCATCATACACAGGCATAAAGATATTGTATAGACTACGCATCGTGGTACCGATACGGCGTCGTTGATACAAATAAGAGTATATCTGCTGAGGAATGACGGACAGGCACGGGGTGTAGCGCTTCTCGTACAACTGACCTTGCCGGGCGCACTCGAAATAGGTCTCGAAAAGTAGCCTCTCCCAATCACTCACATATACTCCGAGCGCAAAAAGCCTGGCGGCCCTCCGGTTACCGCGGCCGATCCTCTGAAGCAGCGATGACACATTGAATGGTGGTCGATAGAGTACGATACAATCGACCGTCCCGATATCGATTCCCAGCTCCAGCGTCGACGTGGCACAGAGAATTGCACGTTCGCTTTTATTCATGATGCTTTCGACTTCTTCGCGCCTCGTTTTTGGCAGACTCGCATGATGGACATAAACCAAATCCTGGAAAGGCGGCCGGCTGAGTTTCTGGGAAAAAAGCTCGGCAAGGCTACGCGCATTGAAGAACACCAATATCTTCTTGAAAGTGTGTTCCTTTGCAATTTTCGCCAAGGCTTGCTCAAAACCATTGGCAGGTATGAGTTGATACTCAATCTCGCGCGGTGCTTTCAAAAAACAGACCACCGGATCAGGAAAGTATCTATCACCAATACTCAAATCATCGATCGTCGCCGAGAGAGCACAATATTGCAGTCGGTCATTGATTCTCCGCAATCTGTTCAACAAGATGCGCAGCTGATCACCCCGGGGAGTGTTATCCAGAAGGTGTATCTCATCAAGAATCACTGCCTCCAGATCCATGAATATCTTTGGACGCCGCGTCAATAGTGAGTCGAAAGACTCGGGTGTGGTCAACAAAATATTCGGCACCTTCTTTCGGGTAACCTGCGGTCGATCACCGGTTTTCACAGCCATGGTGATATTCAAATAATCTACCGGATCTACCAGTCTGCGGTATAAATCATTGACCAGGGCTCTGGTCGGGGATATGTATAGAATCCTTAGCTTGTTGGCCGCATCCCTGAAGTTCCCCTTCGTAAGTTGTTGCTCAAGCACGGGCGCAATGACCGCTTCGGTTTTACCTGTCGCCGCAGGTGAAATAACAACAACGTTCTTCTGCTCAAGAATATGCGGAATCGTCAGTTCTTGAATCGGCGTGAAGCTATGAAAATGACCAAAGAACGGCATCCACGTTCTACACAGTGCTTCTTTTATGCTCTTACTCTCCATGGTAGGTTGTCCTTCTGGTAAATTAGACAAAATAGCCTTCGAGAACCGGGAAAAACTACACTAACTGCGAGGCTTACTGAACCTATACCAATCAAATGCCTCGACCGAGAACTTTATGAATTCGCGCAGTTCACCATAGCTCCTTTTCAGCGCAGCATTGAAAATATTCTCTCTCTGTGATATAACGAGGGAAAACCCGGGGTAGGCACATGTGTACACATCAAAAAGATTATTGTAAATCAACTCTAACTCTGGCTTACTGAATTTTCGTAACACGATACTCTTATCAATCAGCTCACGAACACTCTCAAAACCACGCAATCCATGAACCGGCGTTGATGCTAGAATCAACAAGACATGGGGATCTTTGTAGATATAGGGAGTTGGACGCACACGGTTATGTAACATACGATTATCTAATGTTTTCAGTTCTTCATTATCGAGCGCGGCGTGAATCAATCCCTCAAGAAAACTGAGACCCCGGTTGTATGAAGTGTAGTCCCAAATATGAGTAATCGTCTCCACCTCATCGAGGATAATGACGAGACCGCCAAGGCCCAGTTGATTAACAAGAAAACTAAGACCACTGAGAATATACGAGTAGTAATCGGTAGCAGTTGAATAATCATACAAGGCGGGTATCTTTTGTCCACCACGTACCCTGAATGGAGAGAGCGGATCGATAGCATACTCTTTTGTCGACTCACCCTCGATCCACTGCCAGAACACCTCATTCCTGGAATCATCTTCCTCAATGCTACGCAAATACCTCAGGACCGGCGTGAGAAAGCAGTGGCCATTGATCCCGATTCGAGCCACGTCTCTCATTAGATCGCGAAACCTATATTCACAGCCTTCTTTGATATATCTAAGATTATGTATCAGCTCACGATAAACACGCTTGGGACGGTAGAGTGGCGTCTCCTGAACGCTCAGCTCACAGTACGTAGTTACGAATCCGTACCTCACCGATAGATGGTGTACATATTCCAAAAGATGGGTCTTACCCGAGCCATAGTTGCCCTCAACAAGATAGACATCTCCTTGACCCTGTCTCAGGCGTTTCAGGCCTCCTTCCAGCTCTGACAATTCGAAACCACGTCCAAAAGTGAAATACTCAATATCTTGGTGGGGCACGATGCCCAATCGAAATGCTTCCAGTAAACGCTTTGACGATATCTGATCTAGTTTGACGTGCTTGACCGTTATCGGCTTAAACCACTTTGCTGGCAACCACAGCTGCAATCCGCTCCGGAATTTCACCCTCAGTTCTGCCCCATCCCACCTCGAGGCTTCGACTATCCCTTCGCCGAAAATAGGATGTGCTACAATATTTTCCGGTTTTTCCACGAGAAAATTGCGGTTAGTGTTTTATTATGTATCTAGGATAATTGATCAGAATTCTTCGCTTTCGACTTCTTTTTTTTCTGTATTGGAAAGCATCTTTACCTTAGAGCGGAAAATCTGCTGCGCTTCTGTTTTTGTTATCAGCGCCGTCTGCGCCTTCAAACGATGGAATATTTCGATTATACCGATCACGAATATCCTGCGGTAGCTGACATCGAGGGTCTGGAATTCAAGGGCAGCACTGATCATGTTGTTCAGAGATTGTTTAAGAGTATCTTCTTCGAGTTGACAGCCGTAGGCAGCCTCGAAAACCTTGGTGAGTTTGTTTCCCAGTTCTTTCAAAAAATCTGGAGCATTCATGCCGATATCTTCAAGATTGATCTTCACGCCCATTGGATTGATTCTCGTAAAGCTTGAGCGGAGCCGCTGCTTGAGGGCCTCATAGACACCTCCGCTTCCTTCAAGAAGAAGGTTCTCGTCAGGAATTGCATAGAAGAACATCGCTCCGGGCAACCGTGAATTTCCACACTCATCGACGAGTTGTCTCAAATTGTCGAGTGCCCGGCGTTTGTCACGCGCCGAGGATATACTCATCCCCCTTTCTGCTTCATCAAACAAAAGAAGCAGGCCAGAATAACCGATGGAATTGACAAATTGCACCAGGCTGCGCAACATCCTGAAGGCATTACTGCGGTCGATACGCTCGGATATGCGGTAGCGGAGTCTCAACTCGCGACCTACTTCCTCTCCCTTCAGCCACTGGACAACCTCATAAAACCCCTCATCATCATCACTCAGTAGATTCATGATTGCCGCCTTTATGGCATTCGTGAAGCTGGAACTCTCATAACTCCGTATCTGCGACAGAATATTACCTTTTTCAGCCGACGCAACCCAATTCCTTAATAAAACGTCGATCCCTGAATCCCATGGCTTATCCCATATATTCTGCTCAATATGCAATTTCAGGTTGAGTACTATACGCTTGTAGACCAGTTCTAAACGGTCAAAAGGACACTCGGTTGGACTCAACGTAACATAACTGGTAACATAGTTATTGCGCCAACCAAGATTGCGTACCAGATAGAGAAAATGCGTCTTGCCACCCCCGTAATTTCCAGTGATCAACTTGAACGAAGAGAGATTGAATTTCAGAATATCCTTCAGGTATTCGTCCTCGATTACCCGCAAGTACTCGTCGATACCGACGCTGAAGTACTCGATGCCAAACTCTGGGGGCGTCCCAAAGCTACCCAGTTTATGGATGATTGCCTTTGCTAATTTTGGATCCAAGTCTCTAGGTGCCATCTCGGTATTTGAAAATCACAGAGTATTTCTAGTGGGGTTTCTTCTCGAAAGAGAGATACTCATAGTACGTACCATCTCCTTCCTCGTTATCAGGTATCCATAGCGACTGCAGCTTGTCCGTGGTCGCATCAAATGTTGCGACATGGAATCGCATGCCGTGCTCTATGACATTCGTATTCTTGAGCCGATACAGCATATAACTCAGTTTCATCCTTGAGTATTCTCGGAAGTTCTTTTTGGTTGCATCAATCATGAGCTTCTTTGGTTGTTTCAAAAACACATATTCTTTCAGCACCTCAGTAATTAACACCTTATCACCGAATGATTTGTCCGCAATACTCAGACAACGCCTGTATGCGACGAGTATGTCATCATATATCTTCTCTGGCTCAAATGGACCATCTTTGATGTCGTGATCAAATTTCTTTATCACATGGTAGATGGCTTGGGGTTGCATCGGTATTTTCGACTTTAGCTTTTCAACCTCAGGACCGAAGAAAAGATTCGCCTCACCAAACTCGAAATCCACCCTGAGTGTATATAAACCAACCCTGAGCACCGGATACTGTCCTCTCAAGGTTTTGCCTTCTTTTGCGAAGACCGCAGTCAGTTCCTGCCCGAATTGAAAACGTAGATCTTCCTTCAGCTTCTCGATCTCTTCTCTCTGTTTGTGCAACCAGGACTGCAGCGTCTTCGTTTGCTCGATGTCAGGCAACGCAGTAACGGCCTTCTCGATCTCAGCGATCTTCTTCTCCAGCACATAAGCATTATTGACAGGCTGTGCGCGCGCTTTTTCGTAAGCATTCATCAATTTTATTACTTTGCTCGTGTGTTTTGTGAGTATTTTGAGGTTATCGATTATTTCTTGCACGTCTTGAATGATAACAGAGTATCAGCCGTTGTCAAGGGGAACGATATATAGATACAAGCATCACGAGCGACCTTGACTTAAGTCTTTCTTCGAGTATAATTGCACAATATTTATGAAAACCACCGCGATCCTATTATTGGTCCTGTGCGTTACCGCTTCTGCTCAAGAAACCGGTGCCCGGTACCTGGTAATCACCCACGACAATTTCTATAACGACATAAAACCACTCGTCGAGTGGAAACACAAAAAGGGCATACGAACAAAGGTCGTGACCCTTTCACAGATCGGATCGAGCATAACGGCCATAAAGAACTATGTTACGAATGCCTATAACACCTGGCCCATACGCCCTGAATATCTACTGCTCGTCGGCGCCCCGAATTACCTGCCTTTTCCGCAAATAAGTGGCTGGTATACTGACAACCATTATACGAACGTCACGGGCGACATATACAACGAGATATTGTCCGGCCGTCTGACCGTACACAACTCAACCGAAGCCCAAACAGTAGTCAACAAAATCCTCGCCTATGAACGTAGTCCAAACACGACCGATTCTTCATGGTTCAAGAAAGCCTGTCTTATCGTGAATCGCGATTATGACCAAGACGATTCGATATACTTCTCAGATGCACACCATGCAGCAGCCTTGATGGCAGCTAACGGATTTGTCGAAATCGATACGCTATGCGACCAATATGGACACAATTCGAGCACAGTCGTGAATCGCGTTAACAGCGGACGTTCGATCGTCATGTACCGCGGTCAGGGATTCAACAATTGGTCTTATCCTTTTGGCGTCAACCCGGATGGAACACAGAATGGCACCAAGTTACCCATCGTGCTCTCGATCACATGCCGGACTATTGGCACTGGTTCATCTCCAGCAACGGCTGAGCGATGGCTTCTGACCGGCACTCCGACGAACCCGAGAGGTGCTGCTGGCTATTTTGCAACAACGACTACGGGTTCGGGTATCGCCCATTTGAGAAGCGCGGTTGCCAAAGGGTTTCATGACAGCCTTTTCCTCGGCAGCAAGAAGACGTTCGGTCACGCTTGTGAAGGCGGTCGGATAAAAGTCGATTCAATGTATCCGGGCTATAGTGGCCAGAACGAATACCGCGGTTTTACTACGATCGGTGATCCGGAAATGAATATCTGGACCGACACGCCCTGTTCACTCCTCGTCACACATCCGGCGACAATCCCAATTGGAGTAGCCAGCTTTACGGTAAATGTTTCAACAGCAAGTAACTCGATTCCGATGAACGACGCGATCGTCTGCGTCATGAGTGAAGCAGA
>DAOVAN010000123.1 GCA_030671005.1 Caldifarciminota bacterium | reverse complement strand
GACAAGTACATTGGAGACTGCGTCATGGCGATATTCGGTGCACCCGTCTCTCATCCTGACGATGCATTGCGTGCCATAAAGGCAGCGCTCGGCATGAAAAAAAGAGTGAGCCAGCTCAAGGAGCAGTGGAAGGATAAGCTGGACGTATCGATGCGCGAGGTCTTTGAGATCGGAATCGGAATTCACACGGGAGAAGTAATTGCCGGCAATGTGGGCAGCGAAAAGAGAATGGATTATACCGTGGTCGGCACCGCAGTCAATCTGGCTTCGCGTCTCGAGAATGCTGCCAAACCCGGCCAGATACTCATCAGCCGCTCCACTTACGCCTGCACTAAGGAATTCATTGAAGCCAAGAAACTGCCGGCGGTCGAGCTCAAAAACATCAGCCGGCCGGTTGAGGTATATGAGGTTACGGGGTTGAAGAATGTCTAATATGCTCTTACTACTCATTCTTGGTCAGATCCTATCCAGCACAAAGACGGGCAATGTACTCTTCACCAACATACGAGTAGTCGAAGGGACAACTCAGCATCAAAGAGAACTGGTCTGTACGGATTACGACCACATCATCAAACACTACTGCCAAGTTTACGATGTGGATGATGAACTGGTAAAACTCGTAATAAAAAAGGAATCCGAGTTCAATCCCCGTGCCGTTTCCAGCAGCGGTGCCATCGGCCTGATGCAGCTAATGCCTGAAACAGCCCGGAGCTTGGGCGTTAAGGATCCCTACAACCCAAGAGAGAACATCAAGGGTGGGGTGAAATATCTGAACTATCTCTTTAGAATTTTCGGGAACGACATAGAACTTGTCCTCGCCGGCTATCACGCTGGACCAGGACTGGTGAGGCGGCTCAACCGTGTGCCGGAAATTCCGGCAACCATGGAATATGTTGACTATATTATATCCAGGTATGCAGGGGGAAGAAAAAAGAATCCCGTCTACGTATCCATAACTACAGACGGCACGCTGCTCTTCACGAACGTGCCGAAATAACCACTACAGCTTTTGCGCGACGACACCGATCGATAGCACGGTGTACAAGAACATCCTCTTCTTTCTCAGATGATTTTGTAAATCATAAAAAACAGTTGTAAGTGAACCAAGGTATTTTGGATACATCGGTAGTCTAATTCTGAACTTCATCAGCAGTTGTCTGATTATCTTGTACCAAATCCCGGGCCTTGACCAGTCTCCGTAGATATGTATCGGCTCAAACCCAAACGCCCTGATCAACCTTGTCAACGATGCTACAGTGAACTGCCTTTCCCAGCCGCCAAACCAGAGTCCCATTACCATGAGTGTATGCTTCATCAATGTGTAGACATGGAATGTTTGAGGAACGTCAATTACCAAAAGACCACCCCTCTTCAAGATTCTTCGGTTTTCCTGCAGCAGCGGAAAGGGTGATGGAAAATGTTCCAGAAGACCCTGATGGAATACAACATCAAAGGTCGCATCGCCAAACGGACAGCCTCTCGCGTCACCCATGATGAGTGTCACCTCATGGTTCTTTACAATATGCCTGATAAGGTGCAAGCTCTCTTCTGAATAATCCACAAGCGAAACATCTCCGCCTAGCTCGCGCATCTTGAGGCTATCGCGACCAGTGCCAGCCCCAACCTCGAGAATCCTTTTCCCGGCTATGTCGGTCACGCTCTTCAGTTCTTCAACAATGTTTGTGACGGGTGGATATATGGTGTCTGGATGCTTACCGGCCCAGAACTTATCCCAAACGTGACTACTACTATCGCTGCTTGCTATTCTTAACCAACCCCTTCGGGCATACTATCGATGACCAGCTGCACGTTTGTACGCCGCGCCTTGTGATAGTTGTTATAACTCGAGAATTCATATTGCCCGGGCTCTTTTGCCAACTCCCTGATCACTGGCAGGGAATGAACGTGCTCAAGACGCTCTCTCAGGTCCTCAACGTTTTCCACAATCTCGGCATCAAAGCTCTGACTCCATACCGTACCTTCGCGCTTCTTGTATTCGTTGTACTTACGGGCGAAATTCCCCTTGATCAATTTCATTATTTTGGATACTGAATACATCTTACTGGGTTGTATTATCAGATAGAACGAGTCCGGGAGAATCAAGTAGGCGTAAATGCGGTAATTCAGCATGTAACGGTGATAGCCTATCGAAAGCAAGAGGAACCTTGCCCAGTGGGGATCGTCAAGAATCTCAAGACAATCCTTCGTTGTCGTCCATATGTCGTAAATTGCTCCTGGTTTGATGATTCTCTTTGTCATTCCTCCCCCTTATCCAAGGAGTTTTTCCAACACATCTGCACTTAAACTCTTCACAATTAATGTAATCAACTTTAGTATGTTATCATAATCCTCAAGGGATATGACACTCGACCCAGAATGCACATAACGCGTAGGCACCCCCAGAGCCAAACATGGAACGCCAGACTTCGTGAGGTGAATTGTTCCGGTATCGTATCCGCCTTTGATCGAAGCGAAGTGGTAAGGAATCTTGTTCGCTTCGGCGAGTTCACACACGTACTCCCTCAACTTTACATGGGGTATCATGCTGGAATCATAGACCAAAATACCCGCACCGCCGCCTAATCTCTCCGCGGCGTCGCTCTCATTCCCTGGCGTGTCACGACAAATACTAACATCCAGGGCAAAACCGATATCCGGGTCAATTGCAAAAGCCGAGGTCCTTGCGCCCCGCAAACCTACTTCTTCCTGTGCCGAACCTACTAGATATACGGTATTCGGGTGTTCGACCTTTCCTAGATTCTCGAGAAGGCTCACGAGCAGGGCGCAGCCGACACGATCATCCCATGCCTTGCCCAGCAGCAATTCGCTGTTAGCCATTTTCTCAAACTTGCCTTCGGGTACGATCGGGTCGCCCGGACGGACATTCAACTTTTCTTTAGGATCAAAGCCCTTCGCTCCGCCGACATCGATGTACATATCTTTGATCTCGGGAAGCTTTTTTCTCTCTTCAGGCGTAAGATCATGAAAGGGTTTCAGACCAACGACACCCGGTATGTAGTCACCGTTCTTCGTTCTGATACGCACCTTAAGCCCGGGGACATTCCCTGCCCACCATCCACCGATAGGGAGAAATTTGATGAAACCCTGTTTGGTGACTTGCTTGACCATGAATCCGATCTCATCCATGTGAGCAGAGAACATTATCTTCGGTCGCTCACTCTTTCCCTGTTTACGTGCAATGATGCTACCAATACGGTCCCTGGTAATATCGACTCGGTCACCAAAGTGTTTCTTCAGAATATCTACTACACTCTCCTCATAGCCTGAAATACCAAACGCCTCACTCGGTTCCTTCAACAGATCGACTCGGTCCATTATTCCTCCTTACACATCCAGGTTTTCTACATAACGGGCATTCTCTTCGATGAACTTCCTGCGCGGTTCGACTTCACCACCCATGAGAATTGAAAAAAGCCTATCGGCCTCTGCAGCGTCCTCCATCATCACCTTCTTGAGTATTCTCTTTTCAGGATCCATCGTCGTATACCAAAGCTGTTCAGGGTTCATTTCGCCCAAACCCTTGTAGCGCTGGATGTCGTATTTCTTCTTTGCGTGCTTCTTCAGAAACCGCTGCAAATCTTCATCCGAATACATATACTGGTTTGTCTTGTCATATCGTACCCTGTAAAGTGGCGGCTGTGCAATATAGATGATACCACCCTCGATCAAATCTTTCATGAACCTGAAGAAAAACGTGAGCAGCAGCGTCCTGATGTGTGCACCGTCTACATCGGCGTCGGTCATGATGACAACTTTCTTGTAGCGTACTTTCGAAATGTCAAAACCGTCATCACCAATACCGCAACCGATTGCTGAAATCAGTGTTCTGATTTCGTTATTGCTCAGTATTTTATTCAAACCACTCTTTTCGACATTCAGTATCTTGCCACGTAGCGGTAATATCGCCTGAAATCTCCTGTCTCTACCCTGCTTGGCACTACCTCCTGCTGAATCGCCCTCAACCACGAATATTTCACATTCGTCTGGGTTCCCTGATGAACAGTCTGCCAGTTTGCCAGGCAGGCTCTCGCTATCAATCAAGGACTTTCGCCGCGTCAGTTCGCGCGCCTTGCGTGCCGCCTCTCTGGACCGGGCCGCGGCAACGACCTTGCCCATCACTACATTAGCCACCCTTGGAGTCTCTTCAAGGAATGATGACAATCTCTCGTTAACCAATGACTCCACGGCACCCTTTGCCTCTGCGTTGCCGAGTTTGGTCTTGGTCTGGCCTTCGAACTGCGGATTCTTTATCTTTATCGAAACGACCGCGGTCAATCCTTCGCGCGTATCCTCACCAGCAAGCGACATGGTATCCTTCAACTGATTATGGCGCCTTGCATAATCGTTCAATGTTCTAGTCAACGCAGACTTGAATCCAATCAAGTGCGTGCCGCCTTCATGAGTGTTTATCGTATTTGCAAAAGTGAATATGTTTTCAAGATAAGAGTCGTTGAATTCGAGCGCCACCTCAATTTCAATATCATCTTTTGTTTCCGCAAAGTACACTGGCTTATGCAGTCTCGTGCGACCCGAATCCAAATACTTGACCAGATCGAGAACACCGCCCCGCGACAAGTATCTTTCCTTGATGTTTGACTTCTTGTCTTCGAAGTCAATCTTCAAGCCTTTGTTCAAGAATGCCAATTCCTGGAGCCTTTGGGTTATGATTTCCTTCTTGAACTCAATCTTTTTGAAAATCTTGCTGTCAGGTTTGAACCTTATTTTCGTGCCGGTCTTGTTCGTTCT
>DAOVAN010000109.1 GCA_030671005.1 Caldifarciminota bacterium | reverse complement strand
AGGGGAAATTTCGAAATGCGAAATTCGAATTGCGGAAACCCACACCAGCATATCAGGATACCAGAAGATCAGAGGGCAGATTACCAGATTATCCCCGTACTTCGAACGAAGCACGGGATACTCAATCTTGTTGCCATATACAAGATTCCCCTACATCAAAACATCGGGACACTCAAATTTCTTTTCAAATCCAGATTTGAGGAAATTTGGCGTGGACAAGATTGGTACAGGACATCAGAGGAGCAGTGAGCAAGTTACAGCGGTCAACCCACTATCTGATGCCTTGCGTACCGTCCTGATACTCTGATATTCACTTCCTGATACCCTGGTCATCTGATGAGCTGCTTGCTGGTACGCTGATCATCTGATAAGCTTCCTGTGAAGAAAGTGATAGTAAAAGATTACAGCGATAAGATAGAGCGTATTGCGTCTGGCGGAGAGCCTCGCTTCATTAACGCAAAATGAACTCTACGAGAGCGGGCGTGCGATTACATTAGTCCACTGAGTTTTGAACAATTACGTTTGCATTAACTCTTGATTTTCTTAACCAGAGGAGTATAATCTGCCAGCATGAAGTTCGCATCGGTCTACAGTAGTCTCAACAAAGCAGGACCGGGTGTGCTTGCTCTTATTGACCCTGATCGCGTACCCCTGGACAAAATCGCTGAGGTGACCAAATTCGTCTGTGATAACGGCGTAAAGGGTATTCTCGTTGGCTCTTCCCTCTTAGTCTCGCCGTATTTCGATGAGCATGTGCGTGCCGTGAAAGAGAATGCTAATTGCCCGGTGATTCTGTTCCCGGGTGGGTCTCATCAGGTCAGCGCGCATGCTGATGCGATATTCTTCTTATCCCTATTAAGTGGTAGAAATTCAGAATTTCTCATTGGAGAGCAGGTCAAGGCAGTCTTTTTGATCAAGGAATGTAATTTGGAAGTGATCCCGGTGGGGTATATGCTCATCGAATCTGGCAAATGTACCGCAGTCGAATATGTTTCAAATACCAAACCCATTCCTCGCTCAAAACACGATATTGCGGTAGCCCATGCATTAGCTGGTCAGTATTTCGGAATGAAATACATCTACCTCGAGGCAGGCAGCGGTGCTGAGAATTCTGTGCCCAAAGAGATGGTTAAGAAGGTGAAGGAAAATATAGAAATTCCTCTGATCGTTGGTGGTGGCCTGCGCACATACGAAGATATAAAGGCGAGCTTTGACGCCGGAGCAGATTTTGTGGTTTTAGGCAGTATTATTGAACGGTCCAGAGAACAATTCAAAGATATTATGAGGAGATTTTAATGAGAATATTGATAGTCGGTGGTGGAGGGCGCGAGCATGTCCTCGCCTGGAAATTGAGTAAGTCAAAGAGAGTTAGGAAAATATATGTAGCACCGGGTAATCCTGGTATTGCCCAAAATGCATCCTGCGTTGATATTCTGTCGTCAGATATAGGCGGTTTGTTGCACTTTGCTGAGGAGAAGAAGATTGATTTCACGGTCGTGGGACCAGAGTTGCCTTTGGCAATGGGTATTGTTGATGAGTTCGAAAGTGCCGGACTCAAAATATTCGGGCCAAACAAGAATGCAAGCCGCATTGAAGCAGATAAGTCATTTGCTCGTGAGTTCATGAAAAAGTTTGGTATTCCCGCACCCAAGTTTCAGATCTATGAGACCGCTTCCGAAGCGTTAAGATATACGAAGAGGGTCAACAAATTCCCCGTCGTGGTCAAGGCATCCGGGCTGGCGAGTGGAAAGGGTGTGTTCGCAGTGACTAGCAAGCGAGAGTATGAGAAGACGATTGATCAAATACTTGTACAGCACAAACTCGGTGAAGCAGGCAACCGGATTGTGGTCGAGGAATTCCTGATCGGGCAGGAAGCATCAGTCTTTGTACTAACCGACGGGCATTCAATTACTTATCTTCCTTCAGCGCAGGACCACAAGAAGTTGTATGATCGAAACCGTGGACCGAACACGGGGGGCATGGGTGCTTATGCGCCGTATCCAACAAATAAGCGGGTTTCGAATATCATCGAAAATGTGATTATCCAGCCGACGATTCTCTCAATGCAAGATCAGGGTTTGGATTATAAGGGTGTATTATATGCCGGTCTGATACTGACCTCAACTGGTCCAAAGGTATTGGAATTCAATTGCCGATTTGGTGATCCTGAGGCGCAGGTGATTCTACCGTTAGTAGATGGCGATCTATTGGGTGCCATGGTTGCGGTTGCCGAGAGAAAGCTCTCCAGTGTTTCCATAAAGATAAAGAATCAGTGGTCGCTTTGTGTCGTGTTGGCATCGGCCGGGTATCCTACAGATTACCGGATTGGTGAAGAGATCGAATTCAAACAAAAATTGAGTGCCAGAACACTACTCTTTCATGCCGGCACCAAGATGGAGGATTCGAAGCTCGTCACTGCATCTGGTAGAGTAATGAATGTCGTTACGGTTCATGATAATTTGAAGGTTGCCAAACAACGAGCTTATGAGGAAGTAAAGAAGATACACTTCAAAGGGATGTATTACCGGAAAGACATCGGTAATACCGGCATGAAGAAGATGAAACGGAAGAGGCGAAAATGAAGGTTTGGATATTCATGGGCAGCAAGTCAGACAGTGAGGTAATGTCTCCGGCCGAGGAAATTCTGAAGGAGAATGCTGTTCCGTATGAGAAATTCATCCTTTCTGCGCATCGAGAGCCAGACAAAATCAGGGGATTGATAGCCAAGGCGAAAGAGGATGGTGTTGTTGCGATCATTGCTGGCGCCGGTTTGGCAGCACACTTGCCAGGATTCATCGCTTCGATTACGGATATTCCTGTTCTCGGAGTTCCCATTCCTGCTTCGACCTTGGGTGGTCTTGATTCCCTGCTGTCGATTGCCCAGATGCCTTCGGGTGTCCCGGTGGCGACATTTGGCATCGGTCGGTCCGGTGCAAAGAACGCGGCGATATTTGCGAGCCGTCTGTACAGTCAATCTAAGAAAAAAACATAATCTGGTCAGCTTCTTAACGCTTTATGGTCATCAAAATCGGCAGGGCTCAGGAGTCTTTACCTCAAATCACCGAAATTCTGCAAAAAGGCGGAGTAGTCGCCTTACCCACGGATACTGTCTACGGCCTTGCGGTTGACGGCACCAATCGTGACGCGGTAAAGAAGCTCTTCGGGGTGAAACAAAGAAAAGATAAGCCGTTTACTTTTTTCATTCCCAGGGGCGAGATGAAAAAATATGCGGTTGTTGTAAAAAGAAGAATCATCGATTTCTTTGTACCCGGGCCTTTGACCGTAGTGATGCGCAAGAGAGCAGGTGTTTCACTGCCCTTCATTGAAGACAGAATTGGTGTCCGGATCCCTCAACATGATTTTGTGATTCAGTTGCTAAACGCATTTGGGAAGCCTTTGGCCGTTACGAGCGCCAACATATCAGGGGCACCGACACTAACATCACCCTATGACATTGTTGAACACTTTACCCAGGTTGAACTCGTTGTTGACGGAGGCGTTCTCTATTCAATGCCCTCTACCGTGCTCGACCTTACGACGACCCCGCCCACGGTGATGCGCAAGGGGTTGGTGCCGGTGCTGGGTATCGAGAAGGTCTATGGTCGTAAGGTAATGCTCAAGGGTTCTCTTAAATTCAATGTCCTGTTTGTGTGCAGCGGTAACACGTGCCGTAGTCCCATGGCCGAAGGCATATTCAGAACCCTCATCGAGAGAAAGTATTACGAAGCGAAATCGGCCGGCACCATTGCAATCGGTGGGTTGCCTGCGGCACACTATGCCAAGCAGGTAGTTAAAGAATATGCCGGTTCAATACACCATCATCAGACGACATCGCTCGATAAAGAAATAGTCGATTGGGCAGATTTGATACTGGTGATGGAATACAAGCACTATGAAACTGTTCTTGAAATATCACCGGGTGCGGTTGTCAAGACTTTTCTGCTCAGGGAATACAAGCGTAAGACCAAGTACAATGAAGTGCCGGATCCCGTGGGTAGAGATCTCCTTGCCTATCGGCATGCCGCTATTAAGATGTATCCAACATTGAAACGGGCAGCCAAAGATATCGAGGGCAGATTCCGGAGAAGGCGGTAGTTTTATGCGCGTCATACTAGCGGGCTATAATGTGGACCTTGATGTCCTCAAGGAATACAAGAATCAAAATGTACTCTTAACACCTGAGTCGATATCCGCGGCATACGCCCGGATTAGCCGGAGTCCAAAATCCATCGACGTGCTACGCGAAAACGCACGACATGAGATCGCCAAAGCAAGAACCTCGAACCGTAACATTATTTTCGAAATGGGACATCACTCGGTTGCCGAACATGCGGTCTTCAACTTCGATATCATTGGAATCTCACGGCGTGCAATAGAAGAATTCGAGAGATTCCGTTTGTGTTCGTATACGGAAAAATCTCAGCGCTATGTGACCCTGAAGGGTGATTATGTCGTGCCCAAGGAATTAGAGGATAAAGCCCTGCGTAGGGATTTCCATAGTATTGTTCGCTTGCAGAATGGATGCTATGGACTGCTGTATGAAAAGATCAAGGCCTATAACTACCAAAAATTCTCCGCACAGGCGAAGACCCGCAAAGGCAGGCTGCTTTTGGCGAATCTTGCAAAAGAAGACGCTCGCTACATTCTGTCTCTGTCGACCCAGACCCAGGTGGGCACGACCATCAACGCGCGAAATCTCGAGTTGATGATCAGAAGATTTGCCTCGCACCCTCTTATCGAGATACAAGAGCTGGGCATGAAATTCTTCAAGCTCGTGAAAAGAATCGCGCCTTCGATCCTTCTGTTTTGTGACGCCAACGATTACGACAAGAATACTTATCGTGAAATCGAAAAGCATTTCCGTAAATTGGATTCCGGGAAAAGCAAAAAACATGGGGAAGATGTTGAGCTGGTTGAATGCACGAGGGATGGGGACAACCGGGTCCTGGCTGCGTTGCTCTTTAAAGTGTCAGGAAGATCCTATGGTGTGTGTTTGAGGACAGTAAAGAAGATGTCGAATAAGAAGAAGCTGGATTTGTACAAGAAAGCGTGCACTCACCTCGAGTTGTATGATGTTGTACTCAGGGAATTCGAGTATGCTAATTTGGGTTACTCGCTGATAGTATCTGGAGGATGTTTTGGTCAACTGAAGCGCCACCGCGTGGCGTCAATCACCTGGAGTGATTACGACCCAGACTTAGGGGTCACAATCCCAGAGTCGGTTTGGACAGTGGGTGAGGAAAAGAGATTCTTGCAAATAACCGAAGAGACGGATCGACTATTCAGAAAGATCGAAAAATCTGTGCCCGGCATAGGTAGTTACATACTAACGAATGCGCATCGCAGACGCGTGCTCATGAATGTGAACTTGAGGGAGTTATACCACATTTCTCGGTTACGCGAGGACCCGACTGCCCAATGGGATATCCGGGACAAGGCGCGCCAGATGTCAATCTTGGCAAAGCGGGCATTGCCTATTACCACCAAGCTCCTCGGCGGCAAGTCTGAATATCCTCAAATCTATCGTAAACTATATGGCCGCTATCCCAAAGTCAAAGAAGTGCCGGTTCCCTAAATTATTCAGTGTA
>DAOVAN010000087.1 GCA_030671005.1 Caldifarciminota bacterium | reverse complement strand
TCACGCAGGGCGTTAGCCGTTTTCACCAGGCAGTTCGCAACCATGCTCAATGCCGGCTTGCCTTTGCTTAGCTGCCTTGAGATCTTGGCAAAACAGACCGAGAGCCCAGCATTACGCAGGGTTCTGGGTGAAGTACGTACCGATGTCGAGGGAGGTCTCGCATTAGCCGATGCTTTGCGCCGTCAACCAAGGGTTTTTGATAATCTCTATGTCAATATGGTCGAATCCGGTGAGACCGGTGGTGCACTCGATGTTATTCTCGTGCGTCTGGCAAACTATCTCGAAAAATCAGCCGTTCTGATACGTAAGATACGCGGTGCGATGATCTATCCGATCATTGTCTTGTCGGCTGCTGTTATGGGGATCTCAGTCCTACTCATTTTCGTCATTCCTGTTTTCGCCCGGATGTTCGAAGGAGTTGGTGCCGATTTGCCTGCGATGACGCAGATGGTCGTTACAGCATCGAGTTTGTTAAAGGTGTTGGCGCTACCATTGCTTATCGTCATCATTGCTGTCTTTACGATTCTGCGTAGGTGGCATAAGACCGAGTCCGGAGCAAAAGCGATCGATCCGATATTGCTGAAAGTGCCGATTTTCGGTAACCTCATCCGAAAACAGTCGATTGCACGTCTTTCGAGAACTCTGTCGACACTATTGTCAAGCGGCGTACCCATCATCGATGCACTTGAGATAACGGCGAGAAGTTCTGGTAATTGGGTGGTAGAGGATGCAATCTTGAAAGCGCGTTCATCGATCAAGGGTGGTGAAAACATAGCGGATCCACTGACTAAAACCGCCGTATTCCCGCCGATGGTCACTCAGATGATTGCTATCGGAGAGGCTTCTGGTGGTTTAGATGAGATGCTCTCCAAGGTTGCTGATTTCTATGATGCTGAAGTAGACCAGGCGGTCGAGAACCTAACCAGTGCCTTGGAGCCGGTCATCATGATTGTATTGGGTGGGATCGTTGGCTTCATTGTCATATCGATGTACCTACCGATTTTCCAGTTGGCCACGACGATTACCGAATAAGAAGACAGCCCAGGTTCCTTAACAGAGACAGCGCTAAGGCATAATACAGATATAAGTAATAACTGACGTCAATTATCGGTAATGGCCAATCCACAGAGATTTAGCAGAATAACTGGTCTCATCGTAATCCATCCGTTTATAGTAACATTTATACTTTTAACTTCATATCCGCCCCTGTACCGTACGCCCAACCCTCTGTGGTATCTCATTTTTGTTTCGGTTGTACTGGCGATATGTTTTTTGCTGCTGCAGAAAAGAATCCCAGACACTGCTTTGCTGTACACAATATTCATTGCCGACATCCCTCTTGTCGGCGCGATAATATACTACACTGGGGGCATCGAGGGCATGTTTCCTCTGCTCTATACGATATTGATCATCGCCAGTTCGATTTATCTCTATCGGCGCGGGGCGTACATAATATCACTCAGTGCGACTCTGTTTTTCTTTGGCTTGGTGTTCCTCGAGAGCCGGGGTATGGAGAGCTATACCATGTCAATGGTAATGTACCGGTTCTATATAGTCGCGCTACTCTTTTTGCTGATTGGCATACTGAGTGGGGCATTATCCGAGCGCTATCAGAAACGCGTTGAGGAAGCAGCGCGTCTGCGGCTGACCACCGAGGACATAATAAAAAATCTTCCCTCCGGCGTAATAACCATGGATAGCAAGGGAGATATATTGTATACGAACATGCCTGATAGCCGACTGCGTGCTACGGTTCACCTTCATGTGGCAAAATTCCTGAAGTACAAGGATACACCTAATACTGTCGAGCTGAAATTCGGGAATCGGCACTACTTTGTATCTTGCACCCGTATTTTCAATGGCAAGGCGGGGTTGGCAGTGCTACAGGATATGACTGATATCAGAAAACTCGAAGAAAATTCGCGCATTGCCAGTCAGACCAAATTACTGGCTGAACTGGGCGGCTCCCTTGCTCACGAGATTCGCAATCCGCTGTCTTCGATAAGGGGTTCACTGGAAGTCATTCGGGATACCAAGCGAAGGAAGAACATAGTACCTTTCATTGACATGGCCTTGAACGAGACGATCAGGCTCAATGAAATCGTTACGGATTTTCTCAATTTTGCACAGTTCACCCCGAAGAACAAGAACCGAGTCCGGATCAGTGAAGTAATAAACGAGGCGCTGATCGATAGTATGCTGAGAACCAAAGCACGAACGGCCAGTATTAAACGGAAGGATGATGATTTTTTTGTGCTTGCCGACCTCAATAAACTTAAAGCAGGGTTCACGAATATTTTGAACAACGCCTACGAGGTGAGCGGTGCTCGGGGTACGATCGAGATCCGTTCATATCGGGATACAGAAGAGGGTTGTGTCGAGGTCCGTGACCACGGACACGGCATAGAGAAGAAGGACCTCACGAGGATTTTCAAACCATTCTTCACCACAAAGAAAGGTGGGACCGGCCTTGGGCTCGCTATTGCCAAGAACATCATTGAGGCCCACGGAGGCACGATCAGAGTAAAGAGTAAGGTGGGAACGGGAACGACGTTTACTATCAGACTACCTCTTGCATAATAACACAGATCATCAGAAGATCAGAAAACACAACAGCGTAGTTGTTACTATGTTAGTGAGTTATTATGTTATTGCACTACTTATCCGTGTTACGCATTACTGCGAGTGCAATGGTTTTGCGTTTTCTGCGAACGAAGTGATACTGCGAATGAAATGATCCTGTGCCAATTTTGTACATATCTAGGATATGGCAACAAAATTGAGTATCCCGCATTTTCGTAAGAAAGTGCGGGGCGAGTGTAACGCGTGTATTGATTTGCAATCTGTTCTGACTATAATTACTGAAGATGCGTAATTTGAGCATGATAATCGAATATGAAGGCACACGTTTCTTTGGCTGGCAGTATCAGCCTAATCGGAGAACGGTGCAAGGAGAGCTCCAGGTTGCTCTGCGTAAGATAACGGGCGAGGAAATCAAACTAACCGCAGCTGGCAGGACTGACCAGGGTGTTCATGCGCTCGGCCAGGTTGCCAATTTTCACACCGACTGCCACTTACCGCTGCTTTCGATAAAGAAGGGCGCGAATTCCCTGGTGGGTGATGATATTAACGTTAGGGATATTACGGTTGCCCCGGATGACTTCAATAGCCGGTTTTCGGCTAAGACCAAGGTCTATCACTATAACATCACGTTGGAGCCATCGCCATTCAGGTTGCGGTATTATTGGTTTGTTAAACAAATACCCGATGTTTTAACCATAGAAAAGGCAATTCCGTCGCTGGTCGGGTATCGGGATTTCGAAAAGCTTTCAGTACGTAATGGTAGCGACAATACGATGTGCAATGTATACGACATAACCGTGACACGCGAAGGCAGCATGATCCGTATAGAAGTCGAGGGGGACAGGTTCTTGCGCAAGATGGTTCGTGGTATTGTGGGGTTCTTGGTGGACATCGGAAGAGCACGGTTCTCGGTTGCCGAAGTCGAGGATTTCTTTGACAAACCCAAGAGGGACATTAACTTTGCCCCTCCGCAAGGTCTGTTTCTTGTCGCGGTAAAGTACTGAATGCTTGCGTCATGTGGTTTCTCTACTTGTATTTCGATCATCATGAGACTATTGAGATAAGACGATGAAGTTGAGAGATTATTTGCTTGTCATCATAGGTATAGCGTTGGGTTTGTTCGCTGTGCAGGTGTACAGATGGCTCATGCCACGACCTCAAGTCTACTACTACGAAGGTGCGCGTTTGGTTGGCCTCAATGATGAAATATCCGGACAGCGGTCGAACGCAATAGTCGTTGCCGCTCAAAAGGTCAGCCCGTCCGTGGTTTCCATAACGGTCGTGCAGACCAAGGTCGTGTCTGCCTCGCCATTTTTTTCTCCTTTCGCAGACGAGTTCTTCCGCGATTTCTTCGGAGATTTCTTTCCGGAGCGTTACTACAAACAGCAAATCAGGAGCCTTGGTACCGGCCTGATCATCTCGTCGGACGGGTATATCATAACAAACGAACATGTGATATCTAATGCTGCACGCATTAATATTACGTTGCCTGATAGCAGGCAATTCGAAGGACGCGTGATCGCATCTGACGTCTCACATGATCTTGCTCTGCTCAAGATCGATGGAGATGATGTTTCCCATGCCACGTTGGGTGATTCAGATGATCTGATGATCGGTGAATGGGTCGTTGCCTTTGGTAACCCGTTTGGGTTTCTGCTGGAAGACACACGCCCGACAGTTACGGTCGGTGTCGTTTCGGCACTCAACCGTTCTATCAAGTCGACGAGGGAAGACAGGGTGTACAAGAACATGATTCAGACCGATGCCGCGATCAATCCAGGCAATTCTGGTGGTCCGTTGGTTAACATACTGGGTGAGGTCGTTGGGTTGAACACTGCGATCTTCACATCGGGTGGTGGGTCTGAGGGCATTGGTTTTGTCAGACCGATCAACGACGTGAAGAAGTTCATAAATGAAGCGCGCGAACACGGTAGAGTGAGGGTGCCGTGGATTGGTTTGTGGATTAAGGATATTCCACAAGAAACCGCCGAGTCATCGAACATCGAACCTTATGGCGTTCTCGTCAGTGGGGTAGACGTTGAGAGCGCAGCCCACGGGTCTGGTATCAAGGAAGGGGACCGGATCATTTCGATCAATGGCCGTTCGATCGAAAGAGTAGTTGATTGGAACAGGTTCGTTTCAAACGTCTTTGTTGGAGATAGACTCGAGGTTACATTCATGCGAAATGGTGACCGACAAAATGCGGCGTTTGTAGTAGAGGAATTCAGAGAAGCCGATATGCTAAGAACGAGGGTGGTAGTCTACGGCATACAGATCCAGGGCATCGATGAACGACTCGCTCGTGAGTATAACCTGGCTTATAATGAAGGTGTGGTCGTGACGGATGTGGAGTCCAGCAGCGTTGGTGATAAGCTAGGTATCGCACCCGGCGATGTTGTCTTAATGATAGGTAATATACGGATTCGTAATAAGACCGATTTTCAGAAGGCGTTGCGCTACCAGCGTGATATGAGTTTCATCATTGACCGTAATGGTCGTATTATACAACTATATCTAGGGGTATGATAAAACGTTACCAGACAGACGAACTCAGTAAAATATTAAGCCTGGAATACAAGTTTGAGGTGTGGCTTGATGTTGAGAGAACCGTTACCGAGGTGGAAGAGGCAGCGGGTATAATTCCAAAGGGGTTGAGCAAGAAACTACGGCGTGTGAAGGTTACACCAGACAGGATCGAGGCGATTGAGAAGATCACGAATCATGATGTCATCGCGTTCCTGGAAGCGGTGCGAGAGAAGATAGGGCCTGAAGGCAGATGGTTGCACTTCGGACTGACTTCCTATGATTTAGTCGATACTGCTTTTGTGCTTGTATTGATTCAAGCTACAGATATTCTCTTATCGGATGTGAAGAGGCTGATGGTGCTTTTGAGGAAATTGTCGACGAAATACAGGAATACTCCACAAATGGGTCGCACCCATGGCGTGTTTGCTCAGCCCATCACATTTGGATATAAGGTCTCTTCTTGGTACGAAGAGACCGCGCGTAACTACGGGAGACTGCTTGCCGCGAGGCGCGAGATATCATATGGTAAGTTGTCCGGTGCAGTGGGTACATACACGATATTATCGCCCAGGATAGAGAAGAGGGTGATGAAGAGATTGGGTTTGAGACCAGAACCGGTCAGTACTCAGATATTGCCAAGAGATAGGTTTGCGGTACTCGCCGCTGTCTATGCTCTGTATTCGTCCGGTCTTGACCGCATCGCCACCGAGATCCGTAACCTCTCGCGTTCTGAGATCGGTGAACTATCCGAGCCCTTCACTAAGGGACAGAAAGGATCTTCGGCAATGCCTCACAAGAAGAACCCGATAATCTGTGAGAGGGTATGCGGATTGGTGAAGGTTATTCGCGGTTATGCGTTCAGTGCTTTTGAGAATATCAGTCTCTGGCACGAGAGAGATCTCACCAACTCATCAGTTGAGAGGGTCATCTTTCCCGATATGCTACACCTGGCGCATTACATTACAAAGAAGATGTTGTGGGTCGTCGGGAACTTGGGCGTGTTTCCTGAACGTATGCAGGAGAACATCGAGATGAGCCGCGGCGTGTATGCATCGCAGCTTTTGATGAACGCACTGATCGAGAAGGGTATGGATCAGGTGCGTGCCTACAACGCAGTACAGGAGGCGTCGTTTAAGGCGGTACAGACAAGAACGCACTTGAAAGTAGTCGCCCAGGAAGACCGTAAATTCCGGAAATATCTCAGCGCCACTGAACTGGAGAAGATATTCGATATTAAGTGGTTCTTGAGACACATTACTGGAAAACGAACCTGAAGCGAGAACTGCTCCTTACTGTTTCGCTCATATCCTGAATTTCTGCCTTTCCTTAAAGCGGATATCAGAACATCAGAAAACACAACAACGTACTTGTTACTATGCTATTGAGTTATTATGTTATTGCACTACTTATCCGTGTTACGTATTACTGCGGGGCCCAGTTATTATGCCAGAAAAAGCGTCTGATGAATCAGACAACTACGGTGAAAATCGTCTAAAGGTTCCCCGAGCTCGCCAAAACCCTTAGCGGGGTCCACTTCGCGACGG
>DAOVAN010000075.1 GCA_030671005.1 Caldifarciminota bacterium | reverse complement strand
GAGCAAAATTGACATTGACATAGCTGCTTTTTACACTATAATTTGTCAGTGTTTTTTATGCTGATTCTACTCATGAAAAGCGATTCTACATCGGTCGATACGCTGAAAACGTACGAAATTCCTATAATAATTGATTTTCAGAACGGACTGTATACTACGGCGGAGACTGCACCCGCATTCTACGACAGATCGGTCACGGATATGCTCGTGGATTTTCCTGTAGTTCGCTTTTCCTCTGGTACTGATCAATTAAACTACATCACTAACAAGGGACGCAAACCATCGTACACAGGTTTCTACTTGAATGGACATCCGCTGCCGGACAATCTAACGGGTTATTTCAACCTCACGCAATTACCTCTACACTTCTTCGAGAAAGTGCAAGTAGGTCGTAGTGTTGCAGGATCCGAGTTGAGCAGCGTCAATCTCGTGTCGCGATTGAATCGTTACGAGAAACCATACTCATATGTGGATTTCATGTTCGGCAGTTATCAGAGCAATAGATATGTTCTAGATTTGACCAGAGCACTGACCGACGATTTGGGATTTTATCTAAGCGGTTCGTATTATAAGTCTGATGGCTACCGGGATAATGGTGATGCAGAGAGGAGTTCAGTATATTCGAATATCTATTATGATCGCTTCTTGCCGATGCGGCTTGATCTCTTCTACGCCGGCAATGATTACGGTGTGCTGGGGAGTACCGTCACTCCAGTGGATGGTCGCCAGGAAGATAGATGGCTCGATGTCAGCGGCACTGTCGGCATAGGACGTGCGGTGATGACCATTTTCTATGACTACGAAAACGTAAACTACAATGATACTCTCTACGAAAAATCATTGGCAATACGTAGCGACCATTTTGGTACACTAATCGCGCGATGTGATACGGTGCTGGATGCTACACTGGACTACGGGCTGAGCGGTTTTCTATCCGCTTTTGATGGTGGGGCAGCCTTTCCGACCAGTATCAACAGATTCGACCTGTGGGCAAGAATTCAGCAGGCTTTGGGACGGTTTTTCTGGCAGGCAGGAGGTTATTTTGAATCTGCAAGCAATCACGACTACTTCTTTTGTCCACACATCGAAGTCGGCGTCGATCTATGGCAATCCGTATCCTTGAATGCGGCACTTTCCAGAGACGCGCGGGCTCCTACGCTGTTGGAGCATTGGGCGCCGTTCGACACCCTGAATCCCTATTTCAAAATAGCAGGTGATTCTACTTTGATGCCCGAGTATTGCTGGGCAAAGGAGATCGGTTTGCGCGGCAGCAATTTCCTGCTCAGTTTCTACTGGCTTGATTTTACTGATTACATTACCGCAGCCCAATTCCTCAGTTGGCCTAATTTACAGTACATAAATTGGAGTTCCTGGGAGACGAGCGGAATTGAAGGTTTCATAAGTTACCCAATACGGCTGTACAATGCGGATTCCAGCGTGATGACCAAGTTTGAAATCGGTTTGAGCGGGAATTCTTTCTTTAATGGCGATTCAGTACCGTACACACCTGAGTATAATGCTGGTGCTGTCTTATCGGTCGAGCGCGCGACTAAGAAATTGAGTTTGGGTGTCGCCCTGAGCGGCGAGTTTTGGGGGACACGATATGACATATTAGACGAGGAATTCGATGGTTTCAACGTCTTCTCTGTGGCCGGATTTGTCAAGTTCATAACGCTTTCTTGTGTTGCTAAGATCAACAATGTGTTGGATACGGAATATGAACGGATACCTTATTATCCAATGCCGACGAGAAACTTCGATGTTTCAATAAAGTGGGAGTTTTGGGATTAGATGCTGATCCTGAGGGTTGATGACCGGTTGATACATGGCCAGGTTATAGCTGGGTGGGTGAGACCTTTAGGTATACACAGTATCATTCTGGCATCAGATAGATTGATCCATGATGAGTGGGCATGCAGCGCTTACCGCCTGGCAATTCCTGACGGCATTGAATTTTCTTGCTATGCGATTGATGAGTGTGTTAAGCATACGAATACAGGGAACAAGAAGAGGGTTATGGTTCTCGTGGAATCGGTTAGAGAAGCTTCAGAACTGGTGAAAAAGGGGATATCTATAAAAGAAGTAAATGTGGGTGGCCTTGGTTATCGCAACGGAACACGGGAGATCGCTCCTTATATCTACCTTTCAAGTGATGACATCGAGTCAGTCGTGTATCTGCACAGTATTGGCGTCAAGGTTACGGGTAAGCAGCTGCCGAATTCGGCAACGGTTGATGTTGTGAAGAAGTTGGCAGGAATAAAATGAACGCGATTCTACTCAGTCTCTTGGGTGCGGTGATCATTCTGGACAAATACGCTTTGGGAGAATTTGGTATTTCCCAGCCCATTGTCACCGGCACCATCATCGGCGCTATCTTCGGTGATGTTTGGTTCGGCATTTTTCTGGGTGCGATGATACAACTGGTGTTTCTGGGTGGGTTACCTATTGGTCGTGACATCCCACCGGATGGCCAGGCAGCCGGAATTATCGGGGTCTCTTGTTACTTTCTGTTGAGAGGATCTAATTCAATGGGACACTCATTGTTTGTGGCTGCGGTTTTGGCTCTGGCCGGCGGTATCGTTGGTGGTGCTCTAGAAATCTATGCCCGCAGATTCAATGAGAAGTTGTATCATCGCTTCATGCATCATGAGGAAGCCCTGTACATGTGCCATACTGCGGGTCTGTTGACCGCATTTGTTAGAGGATTGTGCCTTTTCATACCCCTTTTTGTCTTATCTGAGTTACTCATTGTTCCTGATGTCTTTCCTCAGATTACGAAAGAAACCTTAACGATTATTTGCATAAGTATGGGTTTTGCCAACAGCTTTTATCTGTTTGTGAAGAAAACGACGGCGATTTTCTTGATAATTGGAGGCTTATGCGGCTTAGCACTGGTCGTCTTCTAAGGATATTCTTTCAGAGCCTGTTCATTCAGACATCGTGGTCATTCCCCTCGATGCAGAGTATGGGTTTTCTATCCGACTTAGTTGTTGGCGCCGGAGATGCTAAAAGGGCAGAGATCGTTAAGACCCAGAAGGGGCTTTTTAACACCCACCCATATATGGTTTCGTATATCGTAGGCGCAGCAGTCCGGGCATATGATGATGGGAGCGCTTCGCCCGTGGAGATAAAGAGATTTTTGACAGTTGCCCAGACGAGCTTCGCATCAGCCGGCGATCTCTTGTTCTGGCGTACGCTTCGACCGGCGCTACTCTTATTAGCAGTTATCTTGGGTGTACACTTCGGGGTTGTCGGTCCCATCACCTTTCTCGTCATCTACAACATCTTTCATCTTTTTCACCGAATCAAAGGAATCCATGACGGGTATAAACTGGGATGGGATGTGATATATCTTTTGAAAACGAGGCGCTTTAAGATGGTGAGACAGGTTTTCGAGACGGTGGGCGCGCTGCTCAGCGGGCTGTTGGTTTCGCTGGTCGCCATTGATGTACACTATCTTCTTGTGATCCCTTTGACGGCGCTCTTCATGATTATGCTGGTAAGAAGATATTCGGCTGTTTTAATCATCATATCGGTTTTGCTACTGATATTAATTATCGGGATGGTGTAGGATATGATCAGGGAGAATATTACGATACTCAACGAAAATGGATTACACGCCTTGCCTGCTTCGCGTTTTGTGAAACGCGCCGAGAAATTCAAGAGTAACGTAACGCTAACCAAAAACGGAGTAGAGGTAAGTGGTAAAAGTATCATGGGTATTTTAACGCTCGCGTGTGAAAAGGGGAGCAAGGTTATTCTGATGACTGACGGTAAGGATGAAAAAGAGGCAACGAGTGCCTTGAGAAAAATATTGGAAGGACAAGATTAATGGCTAAGGAGAGAATACTAAAAGGCATTGCGGTTTCAAAAGGTATTTCCCGGGGCACGGTCTTTGTGTATGAAACAAAGGAAATACAGGTATTCCAGACCTCAATTCCGGGGATTTACCTTGAGAGAGAAATAGAACGTTTCCTGGGTGCACTGGAGAAAACTAAACAAGAATTGAACAGCATAAAAGAGCGGATCAATGCTGAGATTGGTTCGGATTTCGCACAATTCCTTGATGCCCAGGTTTTAATGTTGAGGGACCGCGAGATTATCGCAACCGTGAAGAAAAGGATAAAAGAAGAGGAGAAGAATGCCGAATACATCTATCACGACGTTCTCGACGAGTACGCAAAGAAACTCTGTGCTAGCAAGGATCAATACCTGAGAGAACGTGTTGCCGATATCTGGGATGTGGGGAACCGCGTTTTGAGAAATTTGCTCGGTCTAACCCACAGTTCAGTAGTGGACGTGCCGAAGGATTCCGTACTCGTCGCGCATGACATCTCACCTTCGGAGGCAGCTTTAATAAACCCCGATAATGTGTTAGGCATTGCGATCGAGGGAGGTGGAAGTACTTCCCATACCGCGATTACGGCACGGGCATTAGAAATACCAGCCGTAGTCGGCATAGAAAACTTGATGGCCAAAATAGGGAACGGCGAGAAGGTAATACTCGATGGCAACCGTGGCATATTGATAAAGAGCCCGACGCCGGGCCGTATTCAGTTCTATAAGGGCGAGACGAAAAGGGAGATTGAGTATCAAAAGATGCTTTCTCCGTATTGCGAATTGCCGGCGAAGACGAGGGATGGGCGCCAGCTTGATATATCGGCCAATATTGAGTTTTTTGTTGAGTATGTTCATGCCAAGAAATATGGTGCAATGGGTATTGGATTGTTTCGTACCGAGTTTCTCTATTTGACGCGCCGTGGGAATCCATCTGAAGAAGAACAATTCCGGGTTTATAATGAACTGGCAAAAAAGATGAAGCCAGATCCGGTGATCATAAGAACCTATGACCTGGGTGGTGACAAGATCTTCTCTGATTATCACGAAGCCAATCCCTTTCTCGGTTGGCGGGCAGTACGGGTTTGCCTTCAGGATTTGAATTTCTTCAAAATACAGTTGCGGGCAATTCTACGCGCCTCGGTCAATAGAAATATAAGAATCATGTACCCCATGATCTCCACTTATGAAGAGATAAAGAAGGCGAATGCAGTATTCGCACAGGTTAAACAGGATCTGACAAAAGAGAAGGTTGATTTCGATGACCATATACAGGTGGGGATTATGGTTGAGACGCCGTCCGCGGCATTGATAAGTTCACACCTGGCATCACAGGTTGACTTTTTCAGCATCGGTTCCAATGACCTGACTCAATATGTTCTGGCCGTTGACCGAGGCAACGAAAGAGTAAGCCACCTGTTTGATCATTTTCATCCAGCAGTGCTACGGCTGATAAAACAGGTAATCGACGCCGGGCACAAAGCGCACATCTGGGTCGGCATCTGTGGTGAACTTGCGGCTGTCCCGCTGGCAATTCCTCTTCTTATCGGTTTCGGCGTTGATGAGCTGTCGATGAGTCCGGTAGCGATACCCAAGGCGAAAATGGTGTTGCGCGCCCTGACCGTACCCGAATGCGAAGAGATCGCGAAAGAGGCACTGAAGTTTCGGGGTGCGCCCGAGGTACGGAAGTATTTAAGTCGTATGATCTCAAAGAAATTTCCAAGCATTGAGGGCATAAAATGATGCGTGAAATCATATATTCACTGCCGAATCAGATAGCAGCAGCGGTCGGTTTCGTTCCGGGCTTTCCGTCTAGTAAGAAGCATTACGGTAATGTGTTGGTCTGTGGCATGGGTGGTTCGGGTATCAGTGGCGAGATACTCTCGGTTGTGTACCCTGACGTCCAGATCTTTTCGAATAAAGATTATGACATTCCAGGGTTTGTCGACAAGAATACGCTTGCGATTCTGGTTAGCTATTCTGGTAATACCGAGGAGACACTGAACAATTATCGGCAGCTGGTAGCACGTAAAATCGACATGGTCTTGCTGTCTTCTAATGGCAAGCTCTATGCGAGAAAAGCACGTCATAAAGTGAAGGTACCTCACGGACTACCACCTCGGGGCGCTTTAGGTTTTCTTTTCACGCCCCTGCCGATAATCATACATGGAGCTCGTTTGATTAGAGACGATCCGAGAAAAAAGATGCTCGACCTTGCGAAATTCCTGACTAAAGAAAGAGATGCCATTGAACAAGTAGCACAAAAGTTTGCGCCGAAATTTGTCGACCGATTACTTATTCTGTATTCTAATTCACCAACTTTCAAACCGGTGGCTAACCGCTGGCAATGTCAGCTGAATGAAAACGCGAAAACCTTTGCTCACGTGAACGTCATTCCCGAAATGAATCATAACGAAATTGTTGGTTTGGGGAGACCGAAGAAGTTCAATCGCGATGCCTTACTCGTCTTTCTTCATGATCCTGGCGCGCATCGCAGGAATAAGCTGCGCGTGCGGGTGCTAAAAGAATTAGTGAGGAACGAATTGCGGACCATGGTAGATGTCGAGCCCAAGGGAAGAAACCGGCTGCAGCGAATCTTCTGGACCATAATGCTTGGTGATTTCATTAGCTATTACGTGGCCGTCGCCACGGGGATCGATCCAATGCCAGTAGACAGGATTGATCGCCTAAAGAACAGACTGTCCAAATTTCGGTAGACTACAGATAGGTCCAACGCGCACCTGGATTCGAACGTCCTTGACAATGGCCAAATAAGTGGTAGAATTCACTGTCAATGTATGGATACAACATATCTCTCAAGCAAAATAGTTGATTTCGTTACCTATCTCCAGAAAGAGAAAAACTATTCAGCACACACAATACGAGCCTACCGGAAGGATATGGAGGCATTCTTTGACTTTCTGCAGGACAAAAGCATATCGAAGGTTGACGGTAACGTTGTGGCATACTACATTGCTTTTCTGTTGAAGTACGGTCTCGATACAACCACCGTGGCAAGAAAACTATCAAGCCTGAAATCGTTTTTCAAGGTTCTGAAAAAAAAGGGCTTGGTTTCAGATAATCCTGCCGACATAATCAAAACACCAAAGAAGAAGAAACACCTCCCCGGCTTCCTGACCTATGAACAGATCGAAGCTAGCCTCAAAATAGATGATCCCCGGGACCGCGCGATCATGGAATTGCTGTATTCGTGCGGGCTGCGTGCGAGCGAGCTGACCGGTCTCGACACAAACGATGTCGATTTCGGGAAAGAGGAAGTGCGGGTTATGGGTAAGGGAGGCAAGGAGAGGATTCTCCCTCTTGGCAGAAAGGCAAAGGAGTCGATTACGAGATATCTTAGTTCGCGTGAATCACCACGTTCGGGCCAGCTTGTGAAGACACCACTCTTTCTAAATTATCGTGGCGGGCGTTTGACAACCAGGTCTTTGCAGCGGATCGTTCGCAAGCATCTGATCAAAGTTGCCCGTGTTTCTGGTACTAACCCCCACATCTTGAGGCACAGTTTTGCAACACATCTGCTTGAGCGCGGTGCTGATTTGCGAGCAGTTCAGGAACTCCTGGGGCACGTATCACTCTCGACTGTCCAGATCTATACTCACCTTACGACCAAGCGCCTCAAGGATGTATATACAAAGGCACACCCGAGGGCAGAATAACGGCGACCGTGAAGAAACGTCTTATAATCCTGATAACTGCTTCAATCCTATGTTCGTTTCTGTTATGTAAGAGACAAGATGTATTAAGCAGGATACGCTCCGGGGATTTCACCAATGTGCATGAGGGCACTTATCGTGGTCGACTCAGGTTCTTGAGAGAAAGCAGCATATATCATGAATCGACCGAAAACCTGCGGCAGGACATGGACGAGAATAAGGATGTGTTAGACCTGATAAGCCGAAGGTTTTACACGATTCCGCACAAGCCCTACCGATACAAATTCACAGCGCTGGATGAAGAGAGCAATTATCTAGTACTGCGTTACTTTGCCAGAATAGGCGAGCATCCATTGTATGCAGGTTATCAGATACAGTTCGTATTCGACCCCCAGTTTCAGAGAGTCATGGAAATATATACCGCGGAGGTTCCTCTTGAGTGAACTGCTACTGGTTTGGACCATGCTGCTGAACGCGAATCATGGGTTGGAATACTCACAAGACTTAACACGCTTCTACGAAATAGCAGTTGCTACGGATCCCGACTACGATGATTACTACCAGGC
>DAOVAN010000144.1 GCA_030671005.1 Caldifarciminota bacterium | reverse complement strand
CCATGCATTGGTATTGGGAGGACGGATACATAGTAGAGCAAGATGATACAAGAAAAAGTAACTGGCGTATCATCAAGAAATTACTACCATACTTCAGGAAGTATCTCAGGACAATCATCATCGCATCATTCTTGCTACTCTTTTCCACACTCCTGACTCTGCTTGGACCATTACTGATACGGCGTGCGATCGACGTCGAAATTCCCGACAAAAGCATTCAAGGTCTGATAATCCTGGCAGTTATCTACGCAATTACTCAGATTATAGTTGTTCTCGTGAGATATTTCCAGCAGATCGAGATGATGAGTGTTGGCGAAAAGGCAATCGCCGATTTGAAGGCAGACATTTTCAGGCATGTGCTACATCTCCCGGTGTCCTATTTTGACAAGAACCCTGTAGGCAAGCTGATTTCACGCGTCGAGAGTGACACTGAAGCCTTGAAGTTTCTCTTCTCTTCAACCGCAGTCCTGCTCGTCAGAAATCTTGCACTTCTCGTGGGCATGTCTGTGGTAATGATCGTAGTCAGCTGGCGCCTTTACATTCTCATCTTGGTGATGCTGCCCATATTTTCGTACAGCTTCTGGTGGTTCGAGCGTCACGTGAGACCGGTGTACATAAATTTAAGAAAGAAGATCGCGGAGATCAATGGGTTCGTCGTGGAAACGGTGAAATCACTGCATGTTGTACAGATGTTCCAGCAAGAAGACAGCTTCGTGTCGAAAATCAATAGATTAGGCAAAGACAAGTACGACTACGAATTGAAATCCTTATCATTCTGGTACCGTATCTGGTTTTTTGTGGAACTGGGCGAGATCATTGGAATCGTGCTTGTTCTCGGCATTGGCGGAATGTGGGCTCTGGCTGGATTGATCACGATCGGCACCCTTTATTTATTCATAAGCTATATCACACGCCTCTTCGTACCCCTGCGCAGTCTGTCTGACCAGATAAACGTTATCGAGCGCGCTTTTGCCGCTGCCGAGCGAGTGTTTCAGATTCTATCGACCAAAGAAGAGGCGCTTGCCGACGAGAAGCAGATCATCAGAAAATTCGAACACGCAATCGAATTCAAAGATCTCGGTTTCTATTATGAAGGTAAGAATTGGGTGTTGGAAGATTTGAATTTCCGAATCAAGAAAGGCGAACGGATCGCACTGGTCGGCGAGACCGGCGGTGGAAAGACTTCCATTATTTCATTGCTCCTGAAATTCTACACACCTCAAGGCGGTAACATTCTCATCGACGATATACCCCTTGCTCATATTGAACGCCATTCATTACGGTCGAAAATCGGATTTGTGCCACAGGATGTCATCCTATTCCCAGGTTCAATTCTTGATAATCTCCGGCTGTTTAACGAAACGATACCTGAAGAAAGAGTTTATGAAGCAGCACAGAGAGCTAGAATCCATGAACGCATACTGAGTCTCCCGGACGGATACAGCACCAACATCATCGAACAGGGCATCAACCTTTCATTCGGAGAACGGCAGCTCATCTCGTATACACGGGCTCTTGTCTTTGACCCAGAAATACTCATTCTCGATGAAGCGACATCATCGGTTGATCCCCAGAGCGAACGGTTAGTCCAGCAAGGAATGAAAGAATTACTGAAAGGACGCACCGCAATCATCATTGCGCACCGTCTAACTACAACGCGCCTTGCCGACCGTATTCTGGTCGTACACAAGGGCAAACTCGTGGAGGAAGGAAAACACGCGGATTTGATACAGCACAAAGGTCATTACTATAAGATGTACCACCTCCAATATCTGAGCGGGGTGCAATGAAATCAATAGTTTACTTCTGGAAACGACATAAATTATGGCTGACTTTTCTTATTACCTTCTCGTTTATTAATACGATTGTCTCACTGATCTTCCCCTATATTTTGAAAGATGTCATCGATGGCATCAGGGTAGGATTTGCCCGCCAGGATCTGTTCAGGTACATACTGATAATTGGTGGAATCGGGCTCTTGCGTGCTGTATTCAACTCGTTGTTACCGTTCACCCGGGGACGGACCAACGAGATTTTCCTCATCGATGAACGTACGAACATCTTCTCCAAGCTGCTACGGAAAGGACATTCTTTTCTAAGTCGCTTCCCGGCCGGTGATATATTACAGAGAGTAGACCATGATCTCAACGAACTTGGTTGGTTCTCCTGTTCGGGAATCTTCCGCCCCATCGAAGGTATCTTCACCCTGGTCATCGCCCTTTTCTTTCTCATAAGTATCAACCCGTTACTTACGCTCATTTCGGCTCTGCCCATCAGCATCGCCTCGATTGGTTGGCTCAAGCTAAGTCCGGTCATGTACAAGTATTACTATGCGTGGCGCGAATCAATATCAAAAACAAACAACCATCTGCACTCTAGTTTCGCGGGTGTGAAGCTAGTGAAATCTTACACCATCGAAGATAAAACTGACCAGCGCTTCATGCAAATTCTGAAAGAGCGGATCACCGCATCGATCAGGGTCATAAAAATTGAAGCCTTGATACACAATTTGTTTACGGCTATTGAGGAAATAGGTGTTGTACTCGTGCTGGGCTTTGGCGGATTGTTCATAATCAGAGGCAATCTAACCATTGGCGAATTTGTAGCATTCAACGCCTACATAATAATCCTGTTAGACCCGATGCTTCGAATCGGCAACTTCTTTGTTTCAAGAAAACGCGCCCAGGTACAAAGCGAGCGCCTTGAGGAAATTAAGAATTACCCAACCGACGTTGTGGATGACGGCAAGGTAAAAGAAGTCAAGCACAAGGGAATCGCTCTGGAGAACGTATCATTCAAGTACACAAAAGACGGCCCGCTCATTCTCGATGGTATCAACATCACATTCGAACCCGGCCAAAGGATCGGCCTGGCGGGGACGGTGGGCTCAGGTAAGACAACGCTGCTGCAAGTACTGATGAGGATTGCAGATCCGACCGAAGGCAGAGTGAGACTCAATGGCGCAGATATGAAAGACATCCGGCTTTCTCAGGTGCGCTCTCTGTTTGGCTATATACCCCAGGAACCCTCACTTTTTTCGGAAACTATTTATAGTAATATCACCTTCGGCAGAAGAGTGGATACCCCGCTGGTTAACAATGCAATTAAGCTGGCTCAGCTCGAGGGATTTGTCCGTGGTGCGCCCAAAGGATGGGATGAGCTCATCGGTGAACGGGGTTTGAGGATTTCCGGTGGTGAGAAGCAGCGCGTGGCGATTGCCCGTGCCATCCTTGGCAAGCCGAAAATTCTGGTGCTCGACGACGCCACGTCAAACCTCGATGCCGACACTGAAAAAGAATTGATCAATCAAGTATCTCGAGCACCGGACACGACGATGATCATTATTTCACACCGTCTCTCAGTTCTTTCTATTTGCGACTATATCTATGTTCTGGATAAAGGAAAGATTGTCGAACAAGGCACGCACGAAGACCTGCTTAAAAAACACGGTCTCTACTGGAAATTATACCAGCATCAAATCATGGAAGAAGAATTTATGAAGGAATGAACAAAACAACCGCAGTATGACGCAGTATCGCTACGCTCGCCCCGCGCTTTCTTACGAAAATGCGGGATACTCAATTTTGTCACCATATCCAAGATATGGACAAAATTGGCACAGTATCGTTTCACTCGCAATAACGCAGTAATTCTGTCGAGAAGTCTGAGATTGCTTCGCTAAGGCTCGCAATGACGGCGGACGGTTTTGTCATTGCGAGGCCGCCGTAGGCGGACGTGGCAATCTCAAACGTAATCCAAGGCCCCTGAAAAGAAAGAAGGAGAAATTACGGAACAAACCATTCTGAGCGAACTTAGCTTAGAAAGTATCCAACCCTTGATTTGACGAAGATAATCAGTATCATCATGAAAGGAGGACGTATGAAAAAAACCGTTTTTACAATTCTCATCCTAACCCTTTTCCTTTCCGCAAAGACCGATGATGTTTTTCGCTTTGCCATCGTGGGTGATCGCACCGGTGGTGCGGTTGACCAGATATTCGAAGAGACGATTGATGAAATCAAACTCTTCGATCCGGACTTC